>NZ_JBGLYZ010000049.1:0-32591 GCF_047304345.1 Ralstonia sp. Ralssp135 | reverse complement strand
CCCGGGCGGTGGGCGCAGCCAGCAGCCTCGCCAGGCCAGTGGCAACGCTGCGCCGCGCGAGCCGCGGGCCCCGCGTGAACCTCGCGAACCGCGTCGCGAGTCGAGCGGTAACGGTCAGGGCCAGGGTCAGAATCAAGGCCAAGGCCAGGGTCGCAATGGTGCCGGCAGCCGCCAACGTCAGGCGCAAGGTCAGCAGGGTCAACGTGACGGCCAAGCTGCGCCGAAGCCGCGCAATGGCCAATCGCAAGCGCGCGGCCAGCGCCAAGGCAATGGTCAAAGTCAGGGCCAGGGCGATGGGCAAGGCGCGCAGGGTGGTCAACAACGCCGCGCATCGAACACGCAGGCCGCGCAGCCTGCCCACAAGGGGCAGCCGGCCAAGCAGCCGTTCAACGGTCTGTTTGCCAAGGCTGCTGCGTTGCTCGGCGGCCGTAAAGCTTGACGTTCATGCACGACGACGGTCAGCCCGCATCAGCTGAAGCGCCCTACGACGGCCTGACGCCCGACAGCATCCTCGATGCGCTGGCGCAGGTCGGGCTGATGCCGGACGGCCGCATGTTCGCGCTCAACAGTTACGAAAACCGTGTCTACCAGGCCGGCGTGGAAGACAGCGCGCCGGTGGTGGTCAAGTTCTACCGCCCGGCCCGCTGGACTGAAGCGCAGATCATCGAGGAACACGCCTTCACGGCAGAACTGGCCGCCGCGGAAATCCCCGTGATCGCGCCGCTGGAAATCGACGGCCGCACGCTGCACACGTTCGAGCGTTGGCATTTTGCGGTCTTCCCGCGCTGCGCAGGCCGGGTGCCTGCCATCGACCGGGACGACACGCTTGAATGGATGGGCCGTTTCCTCGGGCGCATCCACGCCGTCGGGGCGCAGCGGCCGTTCATAGCCCGGCCCGCACTCGACATTGACACCTTCGGCGTGCAATCGCGCGATTGGCTGCTCGAACACGATTTCATCCCGCCCGATTTGTTGCCAGCCTGGCGCAGCGTTGCCGACGCTGCACTCGACGGCGTGCGCCGCTGCTACGACCGCGCCGGTGACGTTTCGCTGCTGCGTCTGCACGGCGATTGCCACGCCTCGAACGTGCTCTGGATCGAAGAGGCCGACGCCAAGCAGGGCGATCCGCTGCGCAGCGCTGGCCCGCATTTCGTCGATTTTGACGACAGCCGCACCGGCCCCGCCGTGCAGGACTTGTGGATGCTGCTCTCGGGCGATCGTGCCTCGATGCAATCGCAGCTCGCCAGCCTGCTGGCCGGCTATGAAGACTTCTGCGAATTCGACACGCGCGAGCTGTATCTGGTGGAAGCGCTACGCACGCTGCGCTTGCTGCATTACAGCGCATGGTTGGCGCGTCGCTGGAATGATCCGGCGTTTCCCGCCGCGTTTCCGTGGTTCAACACGCAACGCTATTGGCAGGACCGGGTGTTGGAATTGCGCGAGCAGATCGCGCTGTTGGACGAACCGCCGCTCTGGTGAAACCGAGCGGCGGTTTTTCTTTGCGACTGCGCAGACGCTCTACGCGAACTTGCCGGCCTGGAAGTCTCGAACAGCCTGGAAGATCTCTTCCTGCGTGTTCATCACAAACGGGCCGTATTGGGCAATCGACTCGTTCAGCGGCTTGCCAGCCACCAGCAGCACGCGTGCGTCTGCGTCTGCTGCACGGATGACCACACCGTCACTGCCTTCCGTGTTGGCGAGGATGGCCATCTGCTTGTCTTCCACGCGCTGCAGCCCGGCGTTGCCGGACGCTTCGGCATCGCCCACCAGCGCGCTGCCGCGGAACACGTAGACGAACGCGTTGTGCCCGGCCGGCAGCGGCTGCGCAAACGACGCACCCGCGGGCAGCGTGATGTCGAGGTACAGCGGCTGCGTCGCTTCACGCGTCATCGCACCTTGCACGCCTTGCGATTCTCCGGCAATCACACGCACGGCCACGCCGTCTTCCGTCGTGAACTCGGGAATCTCGTTCGACGGGATGTCGCGGTACCACGGCGTCGTCATCTTGTCGCTGGCGGGTAGGTTCAGCCACAGCTGGAAGCCTTCCATTACGCCATCTTCCTGTTCCGGCATTTCAGAGTGCACCACGCCGCTGCCGGCCGTCATCCACTGCACGCCGCCGTGTTGCAGCAGGCCTTCGTGGCCGGCGCTGTCGCGGTGGCGCATGCGGCCAGCGATCATGTACGTCACCGTTTCAAAGCCGCGGTGCGGGTGGTCGGGAAAGCCGGCCAGATAGTCGTTCGGGTCGTCGCTGCGGAACGCGTCCAGCATCAGGAACGGGTCCAGCCGACGTTGCAGGTTGTTCGTCAGCACGCGCGTGAGCTTCACGCCCGCGCCGTCCGAAGTGGGGCGGCCAGTGATGATGCGCTCCACGCGGCGGCCGCGCTGCACTTGCGGTTGTACGAGGGTTTCCATGTTGTTCTCCTGAAATCGGGCATTTGTCATATGCCAAATGTAGGGTGGTTGCCCGGTTTGCACTAGTCGGTTATTGTGGGAAAAAATGTTGCTCCCGGCGAGACAATCACAATCCCAGGCCGGCGCGCGTCACTACAAGAAGAGGAAACCATGGATCTGAATCAATTGGCGCTGTTCGTGCGCGTTGTTGAAGCGGGGAGCTTCACGGCAGCGGCAACGCGGCTCGATCTGCCCAAATCGTCCGTCAGCCGGGGCATTGCGGCGCTTGAACAGGATTTGAACGTACGACTGTTACAACGCACCACGCGCACGCTGCATTTGACCGACGCCGGCCAGAGCCTGTATCAGGTGGCGTCGCATGCCCTGGAAGACATCGAACGCGCCACGACCTGCGCCGGCGAGCTGCAAGACCTGCCACGCGGCAAGGTGCGAATCACGTCTTCCGAAGACGTCGGCCGCCTGCTGGTGGCGCCCGTCGCGGCGCGCTTCATGCAGCAATACCCGGAGATCGATCTGGACGTGGTGCTGACGCCGCGCAATGTCGATCTGGTGCAGGAAGGTTTTGACCTTGCCGTCCGCGTCGGACGCTTGGCCGACAGTTCTCTCGTGGCGCGGTCGCTTGGCGTATTGCGCATCGGCTTATTCGCCTCGCCCGATTACCTGCAGCGCCGCGGTGCTCCGGCCACCGTGCAAGGGCTGGCCGACCATTGCTGCCTGGATTTTCGCGGCACCGGCCGCGGCGAAACGCAATGGCGCCTTGTCGGCCCCGATGGCCTGAAAACCGTGGCCGTGCGCGCCCGCCTGAATTCCGACAGCCTCATCTATCTGGAAACGTTGATTGCATCGGGCGCCGGCATCGGCCCGCTACCGCTGTACGCGAGTGCCGTGGCGCGCGCCAACGCGCCGCTGCCGCGCCTTGTGCGCGTGCTGCCCGACTACGCAACCAGCGGGGAGCCGATCAACCTCGTCACGCCATCCGCGCGGTTCGTTCCCAAACGCGTTCGGTTGCTGATCGAGATGCTGACCGAGTCGATTCGGCAAGAGCTGGAAAACGCTGATCCCACCTGAGGTGTCGCGGCCCCGAAGCTGGGCGCGTCAAATGTTGTCACGACTGCTCCGGCTGGGTATTTAGCGCGGCATCATGCGCTTCGCATGTGCCGACCAGTACGTCGGGCCCTCCTTGACGTTATCCCGTAGCGTTGCAGTGTTTCCCCCCGGTGCACTGCGACGCGTCTGGCACATGCGACCCTTGGGTGTTTCCGATCCCGTCACGTTGTGGGAAACACCGCTGCCCGGACCGCGTTGTCCGGGCTTTTTTTTGTCCACATTCCGCAGAGTGGATACGGCATTGCGTGGCTCAAGGGTCTTCACAAAATAGGACTCTTCTCATGGTTCGTAGCAAACCTCGCCATGAAAATTGCAGACACGTAACACATGCAACGGATCGCGCTGAACGCGACAGTTCGGGCGCTATCAACGCCTGTACCATCCGGCACGCATGTGCGCAATTTCCACGGAGCAGAACATGCGCATCGCCTTGCTTGAAGACGATCCCTTCCAAAGCGAAGTCATCGTCCAGATATTGTCCCAGTCAGGACACGACGTGATGACCTACAGCGATGGCGCGACGTTGCTGCGCATGCTGGGGCGCTCGTCGTATGACATGCTGATCCTCGACTGGCACACGCCGGGCATGCTCGGTATCGACGTGCTGAGCGTGGTGCGCGGCCGCCACCGGGAAGTGCTGCCCATCCTGTTCGTCACAGCCGAAGAAGGTGAAAAGAGCATCGTGCGCGCACTCACACACGGCGCCGATGACTACATCGCCAAGCCGTTCCGCATTGCCGAGTTGCGCGCGCGTGTCGATGCTCTGCTGCGCCGGGCGTATCCGATTCCGTATGGCCGCCTGCCGTTCGCGGTGGGGCCGTACTACTTCAACCCTCAGCGCCAGCAGGTCACGCTGCACAGCGAGCCCGTTACGCTGACGGCCATCGAATTCCAGCTGGCGTTGCTGCTGTTCTCGAACGTGGGACGCACGCTGTCGCGCGATCACATCTTCGGGCAGGTGTGGGGCCGTAATTCTTCGGAGTACACGCGCACCATCGATAGCCACGTGTCGCGCATCCGCATGAAGCTGAACGTCGAGCCGGAGAACGAGGTGCGCCTGGTGGCCGTGTACAAGCACGGCTATCGCGTGGACCATCTGAAGCCCGCGGACGACATGAATGGGCTGTCGGACATGGACGTCGCGTCGTACGGCGTCTGAACGCGGGCCGATCGCGCAACCCAGAAGGGGCGCCATCGCTGAAACGCGGCGGCGCCCATTTTGTTTTCTATCGACTGGTATGCTCGACGCCTCTCATTCTTTGGGCGAGGCCGGTGTGCCGCTTGTCAATCTCAATGCAGAAGCCGATGCGTTGCCGCGCGCATGGTCGTCTCGCGTGCTGGAGCGTTTTGGCGGCGGCAACTTCAAGGTGTTGCGCATGGACGGCACGCCGTATCCCGACGAAGTGCACGACTATGCCGAAGGCCTGCTGGTGATCGATGGCGAGCTGCGCCTGCGCATCGACGGCGAAGCGGTAACGGTGTCGCGCGGCGAGCTGTATTTGGTGCCTGCTGGTGTGCCGCACAGCGTGGACGCCGGCAGCGCGGGCACGTTGGTCATTCTGGACGTGTAAGCGGGGCGTCGTGTGCTTCCGCGAGTTGCTTGATCCGCTGCAGCATCATCCGGCGGATCAGCCCGCTTGGGATGCGGATCAGCATCCAGTAAGGCGTGAAGCGGCGGCGTGCCGTTGTGTCGGAGCAATGCACGCACGTGCGCGTGGTCAGCAGCGTGCCGGCGACGTCGGGTTCGGCGACGAACGTCATGACCAGCTTGGCGATGTTGGGCTCCGAGAACGCGCGAAATGCGCCGGCTTCAACGCGGACGAGCCCACCCGCGGATTCCCAGAAGCGGCCGACCAGGCCCAGCGCGAATTCGCGATCTCCATCGCGGCCGAGTACGGTGAAATCGTGCAGGCCGAATCCGGCATCGATACGTCGCACATTGGGCTTGCCCATTGCGGCGGCGATGCGGGCCGGGATGGCGCGCAAGTGCAGAAAAATTCGGGCCAGCGGGAAATCGGTAACGTCAAGCTGCGAAACCATGTCGAGCACGCGCCCGGGCGCGGCATTGACGCGTATGTGGTGCTGCTCGCTGAACTGATGCTCCGGAAGGAAGGTGTGCAGCAGGCTCATGATGATCGACGGCGTGGTGTCATGCCTACGGTTCCTCACTGGCAGTCGTGGAAGCAGCGGCCGGGGCGAATGCGGCGTCGCGAGCGGGCGGTTCTGCCAGGCTTCGTTTCATCAGCCATGCAACCCCCGGGATGCGCAAACCGGTGGCGAACACCACGTCTCGCATCCAGCCTCCATATTCGGACTGGAAGCACGGCGTGAGTGCTCGGCTCAGCGTCTGATAGGCCTGCACGGTACGCAAACGCCGGGCGTGATAGGCGAGGGCGCCATCGGTGGGGCCATGCACCTGCACGCACGCGGCAAGTGCCAGGGCATCCTGCGCGGCCAACGTTGTCCCCAGGCCGAGCTGCGGGCTCATGGCATGCGCGGCATCGCCGATCACGCAGTAGGGCGGTTTGGCCAGCGCGCGCGGCCATGTGTGGCGATATACGGCAAAAGGCATATCGTCGTGCGAGCCAATCTGTTCGACCATGGGCGCGGCTTGCGGCCACAGGCTCAGCACATGCGCCTTCCACTGCGTGATGTCGGTTTGGCGCCAAGCGTCGACCGCATCACCGGGCAGGCTCCAGAACATCGACAGGCGTGTGCGGGTGCCGTCCACTTCGGTGGGCAGCAAGCCCATCATCTCGCGCGTGCCGCGAAAGCGCTGCTGCAGCACGCGCGGGTTCCAGCCATCTACCCATCCTTGGAACCACAGCGTGCCCCATCGGTAGGTGCTCGACGGGCCGGCCAGGCCTGCGGACTCACGCAGCGCAGACGCCGCACCATCGGCAATCACAAACAGGTCGAAGATCGATTCGCCCTGTGAGTGCATGACCCGTGCTCGTGGGCCATCAAGAAGCAGTTGCTGGATCGCACAACCAAAGTGGAACGATGCGCCCGCGTGCAAAGCGGCGTCGTAGAGCATGGATGACAATGCGTGCCGTGTGACGGCGCGGCCGGGCGCATCGGCGTAGTCGATGTCGAGCAGGCGCCAACCGCGATGGCTCAGGCCGATCAGCCGGTCGATCGGCGCGCCGATGCCCTCCAGCTCGCGGCCGACGCCAAGAGCCTCCAGCGCGCGGATACCCTGCGGCTGGATCAGCAGGCCCGCGCCCATGGCGGTCAGCTGCGGGTGCTTTTCGAAGACGTGCACGTCGTGCCCCTGGCGGGCAAACGCGATGGCGGCGGCGAGGCCGGCGTTACCGGCGCCGGCAATGCCGATGGTCAGCGGGCGGGGTGCGGTCATGAAGCGTGGCAGATCGTTTGCTCAGGATGATAACGATACGGCACGCACGTTAAGCCTGTTCGTGCAGGCTGCGGAGATAATGCGCAGACCTCCCGCCCACTACCCCACCCGGACGCGCCATGCAGATCAAATGGCTGGAAGACTTCAAGGAACTCGCCAAGACCCGCAGCTTTAGCCGCGCTGCCGAGAACCGCAACGTCACGCATCCCGCATTCGGCCGGCGGATCAAGGCGCTGGAAGAATGGGTGGGCACCGCGCTGGTCGAGCGCAGCGAGCATCCGGTCACGCTCACGGCGGCGGGGCGCTTGTTTCTGGATGCCGCAGCCAATGCCGTTGACGGCCTGAACGATGCCCGGTTGCTACTGCGCGAGGCGCAATTGCCCGTGGCGCTGAAGATCGGAACAGGGCGTACGCTGGCGCGCACCTTCGTCCCCGCCTGGTATGAAACGCTGGCACGCCAGCGCGGCGTGTTTCCGCTTAGCGTGACGACGGGCGGCACGCAGGAAGGCGTACTCGCACTTGCCGATGGCACGGTCGATTTGCTGATCGCTTACGCCAGCCCGCAGGCCGATGCGCTGCTCGATCCGCGCAAGTACGACCATTGCACGCTGGGCAGCGAGACGCTGGTGCCGGTGAGTGCGCCCGACAAGCGCGGTCGCGCGCGCTTCACGCTGCCGGGCTCGTCTGCCGCGCCGCTGCCGTGGCTAGCCTTTGCGCGCGGCCTGACGTTGCGGCAGATGCTCGACAGCCACCTTGCCGCCGCCGATCGCAAGGCGCATCTGCAGCCCGTGTTCCAGGCGGATTTTTACGAGGCGGTGGAAGAGATGGCCCTACGGGGATTCGGCATGGCGTGGCTGCCGTATCGCTTGGCCAAGCCGCACCTGAACGCAGGTGAGTTGCGCCCCGCCGGAGATGACGCCTGGCACATCCACGTCAACATCCGCATGATGCGGGTGCGCAGCAACCAGAGCGCACTGCTTGATGAGGTGTGGCAACTGGCCGTTGATAACGCCAGCAACAACGCCCGCGCCGACCTCGCCTGAGGCGCATCGCAAAAAGCCCAACCTTGTGCCGAAACGGCACAAGCCGCCTGGGCACGGCACCTAGACTCCTCCGCAACCTTCGCCCGCCAGCGTTATTCAGCAAAACAGGCGGATCGGCACAGACCACGGGGAGACAACCATGCCAGCCCACACCCTCAATGCGAGCGGCGCGTCCGCACGCGCCACCAACACCCATCGACATCCCTCGCCCTGGCGTGCCGTACTGGCGGCCAGCGTCGGCAACGCGCTCGAATACTACGATCTGCTGATCTACGGCTATTTCGCCATCACCATTGGCAAGCTGTTCTTCCCGACGGGCGACGCGTGGAGTTCGCTGATGCTCTCCGTCGGCACGTTTGGCGTGTCGTTCATCATGCGGCCGCTGGGCTCGATGGTGCTCGGCAGCTATGCAGACCGCGTCGGCCGCAAGGCTGCGCTGACGTGGTCGATCCTGCTGATGATGCTCGGCACCGCGATGATCGCGTTTGCACCGACGTATGCGTCGATCGGGGTGTGGTCGCCGGCCATCGTGATCGTGGCGCGACTGCTGCAGGGCTTCTCTGCCGGCGGAGAATTCGGTTCGGCCACGGCGTTCATGATCGAGCACGCCAACGGCAAGCGCATGGGCTACAACGCGAGTTGGCAGGCCGCCACGCAGGGTCTTGCCACATTGCTGGCCGCGGGCTTGAGCGCATGGCTGACCTACGCGCTGACCACCGCGCAGGTGGAGTCATGGGGCTGGCGCGTGGCGTTCCTGTTTGGCTTGCTGATCGGCCCCATTGGTGTCTACATTCGTCGCCACACGCCTGAGACGCCCGAGTTCGTTGCCATGCAAGCCGAGGCGCAGGACGCGCCGCAAACGCATTCGCCGCTGCGCGATACGCTCACGCAGGGTTTGCCCGGACTGCTGCTGGGGGCGGGCGTGGTCGTGGCCGTCACCGCATTCAACTACGTGCAGAAGGTCTACATGCCGACCTATGCCATCAATCAACTCCACATCGCGACCAGTGCGTCCCTGGTCTGCACGATGATCACCGGCGCAATGCTGATGGTGATGGCGCCCGCGTTCGGCTTGCTGGCAGATCGCTTCGGCAGCATCCGTGTGGTGTCGATTGCGATGGTGGTGATTGCGCTGTCGACGTATCCGATGTTTGCTACGCTGGTCGCGCAGCCGACGTTCTGGACGCTGCTGATCATGCAGGCGATTGTGGGCGTGCTGTTGGCCGCCATCTTGGCGCCGTTGCCGGCGCTCTTGGCTGACATCTTCCCGACGCGCACGCGCGGCACGGGCCTGGCGCTGAGCTACAACTTGTCGGTAACGATCTTCGGCGGGTTCTCGCCGCTGATCGTCACCTGGCTGATTGGTGTCACGCACATCAAGACGTCGCCGAGCTTCTATGTGTTTGCGACCACGCTGATCAGCCTGGCCTCGCTATGGATGCTGCGCGGACGTGCGCGTGCGCAATGAAGCTGAACAGAACTTCTCGTAACACCGAAGGATTTCGCATGATGACCCTGGAGGCGCTGCGCGCCACGCTGCCGGTGTACCCAATTGAGCTGCAGAAGCCCGATATCCGCCGCTGGAAAACGGGCACGCACGGCATTGACTACGTGCACACGTTCGACAGCGACATGCCTGGGCCGCACGTCATGATCAACGCGCTCACGCATGGCAATGAGCTGTGCGGCGCGATTGCGGTGGATGCGCTGCTAGGTGCCGGCGTGCGCCCGGCACGGGGCCGGCTCACGCTGTCATTCGCCAATGTGGAGGCGTACGAGCGCTTCGATATCAACGATCCGGATGCCACGCGCTTTATCGACGAAGACCTGAACCGCGTGTGGTCTGCCGACAAGCTCGACGGCTCCGGCAACACGCTGGAACTGCGGCGCGCGCGCGAGCTGCGCCCGGTGATCGACACGGTCGACTACCTGCTCGATATTCACTCGATGCACGAAAAAGCCGAACCGCTGATGTTGACGGGGCCACATGCAAAAGGCGTCGCGTTGGGCCGCCAGGTTGGCGCGCCTTCGCATCTGATGATCGATGCCGGCCATGCCGCCGGCCGCCGTCTGCGCGATTACGGCGGCTTTGGCGATGCCGCCAGCCCGAAGAACGCGCTGCTCATCGAATGCGGTCAGCATTTCGAGCGCGCGAGCCGCGATGTGGCACTGGATGCGTGCGCGCGTTTCCTGGTGGCGCTCGGCACCGTCGATGCATCGGCGGTATCGGAATGGCTGGGGATTGCGCCCGCACTGGATGTGCGATGCATTCGTGTGACCGATCCGGTGGTCGCCAAATCTACGGCGTTCCGTTTTGCGGACGACTATCGCGGTATGGAAACCATCGAGCGCGCAGGCACCGTCATCGCCACCGATGGAGACCTGCAGATCGTCACGCCGTACGACAACTGCGTGCTGCTGCAGCCATCGTTGCGGCATCTGGCGCCCGGCGTGACCGTGGTTCGGCTGGGCAGGCCGGAAGGCGCTCTCTAAACGCTCAGCATGGTGCGCAACGTGCCGAGCACGACCTGGCGGCAGTTGCGCACCATCTTCTCTTCGGGGTCTCGATAGCCGGTCAGAAGCCACGCCGCACCGACGTTGGTTAGGGCGCCCACCAGCGCCAGGCCGATGATGCGTTGGTCGGCGCGCAGCTCGGCGTCGTCGTCATTGTGGGCGCCGGGCAGTTGGGCATTCGCCATGATCTGCTTACCGAACTCCAGCAGGTTGCGCTGGTAGGTTGCGTCCGTTTCCGGGCTCACGCCCATCACTTCCAGCAGCAGCACACGCGCTGCGCACGGCTCTCGCAGGAACGCGAAAAACGCGTGGAGACCGGCATCGACACGTGCCTCCAGCGTGTTGCCGACGGCGGCGGTGGCCTCCGACACCTGCGCGCGCAAATCTTCGGCGTGTTGCAGATAGGTCGCGCGCAGCAGGGCTTCGGTGCTGTCGAACGCGGCGTAAAAGTACCGGTCATTGAGCTTCGCTTCCTGGCAAATCGCGCGCACGGTGGCCTTCCGAAAGCCCACCGTGCCGAAGACGCGCGTGCCGGCACGGATCAACGCATCCCGGCGTTCTGCGGCACGTGCTTCCGGCGCCACCCCGCCATACGGGCGGCCTTTCTTGGCGGGCGCGTCGGCTGTTTCAAATGTTTTCTCCATTTCGCTATTTGACGTCAGGACGTCCAAAAATTAAAGTGGTGACGAATCACACCACATTTAGTGCGAAATTTGCCACGCCTGCCCCCAAGGCTGCAAACAGGAGACCGCATGGATACGACGACGGAGCGAAGCGCCAGCCCGGGCGCGCCCCGCAATCGGGCAACCGCACCGGATACAGACCTCGACGTGCTCATCGTCGGCGCGGGGCTCTCGGGCATTGGCGCGGCGTATCACCTGCGCGAGCGTTGCCCGTTGGCGCGCTTCGCCATCCTGGAAGGGCGCGAAACCATCGGCGGCACGTGGGACCTGTTCCGCTATCCCGGCATCCGTTCCGACTCTGACATGTTCACGCTCGGCTACAGCTTCCGGCCGTGGCATAGCAGCAAAGCCATTTCCGACGGCCAGACGATTCTCGATTACATCCGCGAGACCGCACGTGTGTTCGGCATCGACAAGTCGATCCGCTTTCGTCACAAGGTGACGGGTGCAAGCTGGGATTCCGCCGCTGCACGCTGGACCGTCCAAGCACTGCGCAGCGATGGCGCTCGCGAGGAACCGGTGCAGTTCACTTGCAAGTTCCTCTACATGTGCAGCGGCTACTACGACTACGAAGAAGGCCACGCGCCGACGTGGCCCGACATGGATCAGTTCCGGGGGCGCATCGTCCATCCGCAGCATTGGCCGAACGATCTCTCATACGCTGGCAAGCGCGTGGTGGTGATCGGCAGTGGAGCTACGGCCGTCACGCTTGTGCCAGCGATGGCAGGCACCGCGCAGCACGTGACGATGCTGCAGCGCTCGCCTACATATATCGTCTCGCGGCCGGAGCAGGATGCCGTGGCCAACACGTTGCGTCGCTGGTTGCCGTCGGGCCTTGCTCACCGGCTGGTGCGCACCAAGAACGTGCTGCTGACGATGTACTTCTACAGCCTTGCGCGCCGCAAGCCCAAGGCATTCAAAGACTTCATCATCCGGATGGCCGGCAAGCAGATCGGCCCCGGCTTCGACGTGCGCAAACACCTCACTCCGCGCTACAACCCATGGGACCAGCGCTTGTGCCTCGTGCCTGACGGCGATCTGTTCAAGACGATCCGCGCGGGCAAGGCGTCGATTGCGACCGACGAGATCTCGCGCTTCACGCCGACCGGTCTGCAGCTCAAGAGCGGCGAGCATCTTGATGCCGACGTGATCGTCACGGCCACGGGGCTCAAGTTGAAGGTGCTGGGTGGCGCGGCCATCAGCGTCGATGGGCGCGCTGTGAATCTGGCAGAGACGGTGTCGTACAAAGGCATGATGTACAGCGGTGTGCCGAACCTCGCGTCGTCGTTCGGCTATACGAATGCGTCGTGGACGCTCAAGGCCGAGTTGATCGCGCAGTACGTTTGCAGGCTGCTCAACCACATGCAGTCCAACGGTTTTGATACCTGCGTGCCGCGTCTCGATGACGGAGCCATGAGCCGCGAGCCCGCCGTCGACCTGACGTCCGGCTACATCCAGCGTGCTGCTGCCATCCTGCCCAAGCAGGGCGACAAGCAACCGTGGAAGTCGTATCAGAACTACGCACGCGATCTGATGATGCTCAAGTTCGGCACGTTGGCCGACAGTGCCATGCAGTTCGAACGCCGCGCGCAGCCGATCGGCGCCGCACAGCCCGCTTAACCGCCTCCCGCATCGGGGAAACAATGACCAGCACCATTTTTGGCGTCATCGCATTTGCACTCCTGGCGCCTGTTGCGTTTACGTTCTTCATCGCACGCCGCGTCACAAAAGGGTTTCCGCCTGAAGGCAAGTTCATTGATGTCGGGGCAGACCGCGTGCATTACACCGATCGCGGCCAAGGCCCCGCCATCGTGTTCGTGCATGGCTTGTGCGGCAACCTGCGCAACTTCGCGTATCTGGATATGGATCGGCTTGCGCGCTCGCACCGCGTGGTCGTCATCGACCGGCCGGGAGCAGGGCGGTCCGTGCGCGGGGCGGATTCGCCCGCCAACATCTACGCGCAGGCGCGCATGGTCGCGCTGTGCATCGAGAAGCTTGGGCTCGACAAGCCCGTGCTGGTGGGGCATTCGCTTGGTGGGGCGATTTCACTGGCGGTGGGGCTGAACCATCCGCAGGTCGTTCGCCGGCTCGCATTGATCGCGCCGCTCACGCATGCAGAGAGCGCGCCGCCCGGTGCCTTCAGGGGCTTGGTGTTGCCGTCGCCGCTGGCGCGCAGGCTGGTGTCGTGGACGCTCGCGATTCCCCTGTCGATCATCAATTCTCGCAAGGCCATCGCGGCGGTGTTCGCGCCTGAGACCATGCCGAAGGATTTCCCGTTCAAGGGTGGCGGCTTGCTGGGGCTGCGTCCGCATGTGTTTTATGCGGCATCGGCGGATCTTGTCTCCGCGCCGGAAGATCTGCCCGACATGGAACGCCGCTATGCCTCGATGACGGTGCCTGTCGACATGCTGTACGGCCGCGGTGACCGCATTCTCAACGTCAAACGCCAGGGCGAAGCACTCAAGCAGAAACTCGACCGCGTGAACCTGCGCATCATCGACGGCGGCCACATGCTGCCCGTGACGCAGCCGGCGTTGACGACGGATTGGGTGTTGGCGGTTGCCGCTGCGGCGCCTGCGCAAGTCGAGGCGCTTGCCTAACCTGGGCCCCTGTGCGGGGCTAGGGATGCGCGGAAGCAGCAGAAAAGCAAAAAGCCCTGCCGAAGCAGGGCTTTTTGGTATTTGGTGGCGAATCAGGGACTCGAACCCCGGACCTGCGGATTATGATTCCGTCGCTCTAACCGACTGAGCTAATTCGCCGAAGAAGCGGGATTCTACCGTCTTCGGCGAATATGTCAACCCCCTATCTCAATCATTGCGATAGATATCTACGTCCTTGGTTTCGCGCACGAACAGCACACCGATCACGAAGGTGATGGCCGCGATCCAGATTGGGTACCACAAACCGTGATAGATATTGCCGTTCTGGGCCACCAGGGCGAACGAGATGGTCGGCAGCAGGCCCCCGAACCAGCCGTTGCCGATGTGATACGGCAGCGACATCGACGAGTACCGGATGCGTGTCGGGAACATTTCGACCAGCATCGCCGCAATCGGGCCGTAGACCATGGTCACGTAGATCACCAGGATCACGAGGATGACGAGCACCATGATGGTGTTCATCTGGGCAGGATCAGCCTTGGCCGGGTAGTTGGCCGCCTTGAGCGACTCACTCACCTGCTTCTTGAAGTCGGCGATCTTGGCCTTGCTGTCGGCGTCGAAGTTCTGGCCGTCTGCCGTGCGGGTGGCGTTGAGCGAGGTGATCTGCTTACCCGCAATCGACACCGAGGCGACCGTGCCGGCCGGGCCGTCAACCGTCTCGTAGCTGGCCGACGATTGTGCCAGCGTGCGCTTGGCGATGTCGCACGACGAGCGGAAGTCCACCTCGCGGGCGATCGGGCTGCCCTGGAACGAGCACTCCTTCGGGTCGACCGTGATGGTGATCTGCGCGGTCTGCTGGGCGCGCTCCAGCGCCGGGTTGGCGTAGTGCGTGAGCGCCTTGAACAGCGGGAAGTACGTCAGCACCGCCAGCAGGCAGCCGGCCATGATGATCTTCTTGCGACCGATGCGGTCAGACAGCGACCCGAAGAACACGAAGAACGGCGTGCCGATGGCAAGCGCGACGGCAATCAGCACGTTGGCCGTGAAGGCGTCGACCTTCAGCACCTGCGTGAGGAAGAACAGCGCGTAGAACTGGCCCGTGTACCACACCACAGCCTGGCCGGCGGTCAGGCCGAGCAGCGCCAGAATCACGATCTTCAGGTTGCGCCATTGGCCGAAAGCTTCCGTCAGCGGGGCCTTGGAGGTCTTGCCCTCGGCCTTCATCTTCTGGAACGCGGGCGACTCGCTCATCGACAGACGGATGTACACCGACGTTGCCAGCAGCAGGATCGAAACCAGGAACGGAATACGCCAGCCCCAGTCGTCGAACGCCTTGCCGGTCAGTTCGCGCACAGCCAGGATGACGATCAGCGAGAGGAACAAGCCCAGCGTGGCCGTCGTCTGGATCCACGACGTGTAGGCACCGCGGCGGCCGTGCGGGGCATGCTCGGCGACATACGTGGCGGCGCCACCGTACTCACCACCCAGCGCCAGACCCTGCAGCATGCGCAGCGCGATCAGAATGACCGGTGCGGCCACGCCAATCGTGCCGTACGACGGAAGCAGACCGACGACGAATGTCGACGTACCCATGATGACGATGGTCACCAGGAACGTGTACTTGCGTCCGATCATGTCGCCCAAGCGGCCGAACACCAGCGCGCCGAACGGGCGCACCAGGAAGCCGGCGGCAAACGCCAGCAGCGCAAAGATGAAGCCCGCCGTGGGGTCCAGGCCCGAGAAGAACTGCTTGGCGATGATGGCCGCCAACGAGCCGTAGAGATAAAAGTCGTACCACTCGAACACCGTCCCCAGCGACGAAGCGAAGATGACCTTCTTCTCCTCCTTTGTCATGGGCGCGGGCTGCACACGCCCAGCGGGCGCGTTCGGTGCACTTTGCACGGTTGCCATGTTGTCTCCTGTTTTTTTCGTAGGTCGTCCCGCTGGGCATGGACATGACAACGCAAACGCTCTTCGCCCGCGGAAGTGTCAACGATTGTGGGAGCCGAAACTTACGGCGTTCTGACAGGCATGTGCTTTTCAATGCACGCGATCGGCGGCCTAGATTTCAAGAAAATCAAGCACTTGGGCTCGTCCCGGTCCTGCGGGGCGGTGCGTGCGCTGCATCATCCAACAGCCGCCTTGTGCCGGCAGTGCCAACCGGTATGTGCACCTCCTGCGAATGTGCATACGCACAAGATGCACGCGTTTTGCCACCGTTGTTTGCGGCGACGTGAGCTGGCCCTCGACCCATTTGCCGCTGGAGGTCGCGCACTGTTTCTTACGTTGTTTTGCGGCGCTAGGGAAAACCACTATCGCAGTAAACCGCCACGGACGGCGTGAGTAAGAGTTCAGTCAGTTTCGCTATCCAGAATCGCCGCACACATTCCAAAAGCAAACCAGGAGACAGGCGATGCAGGATGGATTGGTAGGAAAAATTGAGGCGCATCCGAAATATGCGCAGCTCAAACAGCGGCGCAACAAGCTCGGAATCGTTCTGACAGTGCTGATGCTTGCTGTGTACTACGGTTACATCGCGCTGATCGCGTTCGATAAGGCGTTTCTCGCCAAGCCGGTGGGTACAGGCGTGACGAGCGTGGGCGTGCCCGTCGGTATGGCGGTCATCATCTTCACGGTCGTCATTACCGGCATCTACGTGCGCCGGGCCAACAGCGAATACGACCAACTGACGCAGGACATCCTGAAGGACGTCGCCAAATGAAAAAGATGCTTTCGATCCTGCTGGTGGCGCTACTGGCCGCTGGCGCCTGCGGAGCAGCTCTGGCTGCCGGCGGCGATGTCGGGCAGACCGCCAAGCAGGAAACCAACACCACGGCCATCGTGCTGTTCGCCGTGTTCGTGGCCGGCACGCTGTGGATTACGAAGTGGGCTGCCAAGCGTACGCGCTCCGCGGCAGACTTCTATACGGCGGGCGGCGGTATCACCGGTTTCCAGAATGGCCTGGCCATCTCGGGCGACTACATGTCGGCAGCGTCCTTCCTGGGCATTTCCGCGGCCGTGATGACCTCCGGCTACGACGGCCTGATCTATTCGATCGGTTTTCTGGTCGGCTGGCCGATCATCACGTTCCTGATGGCCGAGCGGCTGCGCAACCTCGGCAAATTCACCTTTGCAGACGTGGCGGGCTACCGGTTTGAGCAAGGCCCCATCCGCAGCTTTGCCGCAGTTGGCACGCTGGTGGTGGTGGCGTTCTACCTGATCGCTCAGATGGTCGGTGCAGGCCAGCTCGTCAAGCTGCTGTTCGGGCTTGATTACTGGATCGCGGTGGTCATCGTCGGCGCGTTGATGATGGTCTATGTGCTCTTCGGCGGTATGACCGCAACCACCTGGGTGCAGATCATCAAGGCGTGCATGCTGCTGGCTGGCGTGACCTTCATGGCGATCATGGTGATGGCGCAGTACGGCTTCAGCTTTGAAGCGCTGTTCGCCAAGGCCGTGCAGGTCAAGACCGCCATTGCAGCCAATGCTGGCAAATCGCCCGATGAGGCTGCCAAGATCGGTCTGTCTGTGATGGCGCCGGGCGGCTTCATCAAGGATCCGATCTCGGCTATCTCGTTCGGTATGGCGCTGATGTTTGGCACCGCTGGTCTGCCGCACATTCTGATGCGTTTCTTCACGGTGCCCGATGCCAAGGAGGCACGCAAATCGGTCTTCTGGGCAACTACCTGGATCGGCTACTTCTACATCCTGATCTTCATCATCGGCTTTGGTGCGATCACGCTGGTGTTGACGAACCCAGAGCTGTCCGACGTGGCCAAGGGCATCATCAAGGGCGGCGCGGGCACGGCCAACATGGCAGCCGTGCTGGTGGCCAAGACGGTGGGCGGCGATGTGTTCTACGGCTTCATCTCGGCCGTGGCCTTTGCCACGATTCTGGCGGTGGTGGCGGGGCTCACGCTGTCTGGTGCCTCGGCGGTGTCGCATGACCTCTACGCCACGGTCTTCAAGAACGGCAAGGCCAACAGCGCAGATGAACTCAAGGTGTCGCGCATCACCACGCTGGTGCTCGGCGTGATTGCCGTGTTGCTCGGCATCGCTTTCGAGAAGCAGAACATCGCGTTCATGGTGTCGCTGGCGTTTGCGGTGGCGGCGTCTGCCAACTTCCCGGTGTTGTTCCTCTCGATGCTGTGGAAGGGCTGCACCACGCGCGGCGCGGTCATTGGCGGGTTCCTGGGGCTGATCTCGTCGGTGGGTCTGACGATCGTTTCGCCGTCGGTGTGGGAAGCCACGCTTGGCTATCCGAAGGGCTCGGCTTGGTTCCCGTACACGTCGCCCGCACTGTTCTCGATGACGATCGGCTTCGTGGGCGTGTGGCTGTTCTCGGTGCTGGACAGCAGCGTTCGCGCCAAGAACGAGAAGGCGTCGTTTGCCGCGCAGCAGGTTCGTTCGGAAACGGGCCTCGGTGCGGCTGGCGCATCGAGCCACTGATCGGCTATTCGCCACGCTGATGGGAGGCGGGTGACGCGATTGCATCGCCCGCCTTCAAGGCAACCATGCCCAGCGCTTTCAACTTCGCCGTCTGGCCGTTCGATTGCCTCAATCAGGACGAGCAGCGCCTGGTGCGCGATGCCGTCGACATCGGCTATTACCCGGAAGGGCAGACCATCCTCGATACGGGTGCTGCACCGCTGCACCTGTTCCTGATCATCAAAGGTCACGTCGCTCAGTACGACGGCGACGAACTGATTGCCACCTATGGCCCCGACGATTGCTTTGACGGTCGGGCGCTGGTAGCCGGCAAGGCAAGTAGCCGCTTCGTCGCGGCTGAAGAAGTCGTCGTCTATCAGGTGGCACGTCAGGCGGTGCGAGACCTCATTGCCGCCAACGCCACTTTCGGTGCGCTGCTTTTTTCCGACCTCGGCAGCAAGCTCAGCGCTATCGCACAGCGGCAGAGCATGGAGACGATGCAGTCGCTGGCCGTCTCTCGCGTGAGCGATGCCTTCATCCGGCCCGCCCATTTTGTGGATGCCGACACGGACGTGGTCTCCGTGGTCAAGCTGTTCCAAGCCCATAACACCTCGAACGTGCTCGTGCGTGATGGCACCAGCAGCCCGCCGCGCGTGGGCATCTTCACACGCAGTTCCTTGCAGCGCGCCGTCCTGCAAGGCACACCGCTGGATCGTCTGGCGGTGGGGCAGATGAGTCAGTTCCCCCTCATCACCGTGCCAGCCTCCGCGCAGATCGGCGACGCCCTCACGCTGATGCTGCGCCATCGTGTGCACCGACTGGTCGTCACGCACGGAGATGAGATTCTCGGTCTGCTCGAATCACTGGATGTGTTCAGCTTCCTGGCCAACCACTCGTATCTGCTGACAGTGCAGATCAACCTGGCCCAGGACTTGGACGCGCTCGCGCAGGTGGCCGCGCAGATCACGCGGATGGTCGCGCTGCTCACGCGTGGCGGCTCGCGCGTTGACCACGTCGCCAGCCTCGTGCGCGAAATCAACGCGCGGCTGTTTGAGCGGGCCTGGCAGATGATCGCGCCCCCGGAACTGGTGGCAAACAGTTGCCTGTTCGTCATGGGCAGCGAGGGGCGTGGAGAGCAACTGCTCAAGACCGATCAGGACAACGCGCTGGTGCTGCGCGATGGTTACGTGCCTCCGGCTGATCTGCAGCGCATCGTCACACGCTTCTCCGATGCGCTAGCCGCGTTCGGCTACCCGCCTTGCCCAGGCGGCATCATGCTCAGCCGGCCCGAGTGGTGCATGAATGCGAGCGACTTCGCGCGGCGCATTCGCGAATGGCTGATCTTGCCAAGCCCCGAGGGCTTGATGCATCTGGCAATCTTCTTCGATGCCCATGCGGTGTGCGGCGATGCCGCCTTGCTCAAACAACTGCGGCGGACGTTGCTGGAGCTGACCATCGACAATGACGCCGTACTTGGCCGCTTTGCCGCTGCCGTTGAAGCCTTCAGTGCCGCGCCGGGTTGGCGCGATCGCCTGCTCGGGTTTGGCGATTCCGATCCCGTGCTCGACGTGAAGAAGGAGGGCATCTTCCCGATTGTCCATGGAGTGCGCAGCTTGGCGCTGGCCCACCGCGTACTCGACGAGACCGGCACTGTGCCGCGCCTGGATGCACTGGTGCGCGCCGAGGCTCTCGACGCGCACATGGCTGCCGAGTTGAGTGAGAGCCTGCACTTTCTGATGACGTTGCGGCTCAAGGCCGGGCTGGCGGAAATCGATGCGCATCAACCGGTGTCGTGTGACGTGCATCTGTCACGCCTGTCGTCACTGGAGCGCGATCTGCTCAAGGATGCGCTGAGCACCGTCAAACGGTTCAAGGCACTGCTGCGGCAACGCTGGCGGACCGAGTGGATGTGAACATGAGCGAGCAGTCATGAACGGACGGCTCTCCGACTGGCTGCAGGCATTGCTAAGGCGGCGCCAGTTGCACAAGTTGCGCGATCCGGCGTTTCGCTTCCTGTTCGAGGCCCCGCCACCAGATGAGTGGGTCGCGCTCGATTGCGAGACCACCGGCTTGAACGTGCGCACCGACGAGATCATCTCCATCGGTGCCGTCCGTATCGCTGGCAATCGCATTCTGACCAGCGAGCGCCTGGAGTTGCTGATCCGGCCACGGGGCGAGATGCACGCAGACAGCATCCGCGTGCATCGTTTGCGCAACCGCGACCTGGACAGCGGCGTACCAATCGAGCAAGCCGTTCACGCACTGCTGCACTTCATCGGCAGCCGGCCATTGGTGGGTTACTACCTTGAGTTCGATGTGGCGATGCTCAATCGGGTGGTGGCGCCCATGCTGGGCATCGGCTTGCCGCAGACCAAGATTGAAGTCTCCGCCTTGTATTACGACTATCAGTTCCGGCAGCTACCGCCGTATCGGCAACAGGGCGACCCCGATCTGGACCTGCGCTTCGCCACTGTCATGGAGGGATTGGACTTGCCGACCTGGGACGCGCACGACGCGCTGAACGACGCGGTGATGGCAGCGTTGGCGTTTGTAAAGCTGCGCCACCTGGGTGCGGCGTAACGTGCTGGTGTCAGATGGATGGCGGAGGGGACGATTCCGACGAGGCTTCGCGCTGCGCCGTTTCGTCGTCTTGCGCGGCCGCATCGGCTGCGCGGTTGGTGCGCCACGCATAGAGCACGGTAATCAGCACATACACGATAGGCGCACCCTGCGCGCCGACCCAGTAGGCGAACGTCCAGTCCGAGTTGAAAAAGTGCGTCGACAGGTCACGCGCAAAGAACGCGACCACGAACGTCACCACAAACCACACCGCGAGCAGCACCGCGATCCAGCGCATGTTGGTAATCCACCGGCGGCGTGCCGGGGTTCCAGGCGTGATGCTCATGCGTTGATTTCTTCGCCCCGGGGGCAGAGGTGCAACGTGATGCGAAAGCGCGCCCCCGCCAGCCGCGGCGATGCCTGATACACGTTGTCGAGTACCTCGATGTCGCCGCCGTGCTGCTGCACGATCTCGCGCACGATGGCCAGGCCCAGCCCGCTGCCCTCGGCTTGCGTGCCGAGAATGCGGTAGAAGCGCTGCATCACGCGTTCGCGCTCGGCCACGGGGATGCCGGAGCCGGTGTCATCCACGTCGATGAAGACGAACGGCTCGAACGGCGCGGTGGTCACGCGCACGGTGACATGTCCACCGTCGGGCGTGTAGCGGATCGCGTTGTCGAGCAGGTTATTGAGCATCTCGGCGAGCATCGTCGCGTTGCCCGAAATCATGACGGGCGGCCCAGGCTCCTCAAAGCCGAGGTCGATCTGCTTGGCCCAAGCCTTGGGCAGCCACTCGGCCACTACTTGGCGTGACAGCGCGCAGATATCCAGCGGCACCAGACCGTCGGTCGCGCCCATGTTTTCCATGCGCGCCAGCGAGAGCAACTGCTTGACGAGGTGCGCGGTGCGATCCGAACTGTCGGCGATATGCGCGAGCGTGCGACGCAGTTCATCGGGCGATTGTTCGCGCTGGGCCAGTTCCGCCTGCATGCGCAGCCCGGCCAGTGGCGTCTTCATCTGATGCGCGGCATCCGCAATGAAGCGCTTCTGCGTGTGCACCGATTGCTCCAGCCGCCCGAGCAAGTCGTTGAACGACGCCACCAGCGGCGTCAGCTCCTGGGGCGCGGCGCCTTCGTCGATGGGGCTGGTGTCGCCCGGGTTACGCGCGCGGATGCGCTCCTGAATCGCATTGAGCGGCGCCAGCCCACGCGTCAGCCCAAACCACACCAGGATCACCGCCAACGGCAGGATCACGAACTGCGGCAGGATCACGCCCTTGATGATTTCGTTGGCGAGTTGCGCGCGCTTGTCGAGCGTCTCCGCCACTTGCACCAGCGCGGGTTTGTCACCGGAGCCCGGTCGCTGCACGAACGTATAGGCAACGCGAATCTCTGCGCCGTGAATGTGGTCGTCGCGCAGTTGCACAAGGCCACCGGCGTTGGCGTCTTCTTCGGGCGGCAATGGGAGGTCGCGGTCGCCGGAGACAAACTCGCCGTTGGTGCCAAGCACCTGGTAGTAAATGTTGTCGGTTTCATCCGCCCGCAAAATTTCGCGCGCCGAGATCGGCAGTTGCAGCGTCACGCGCCCATTCACCTCACGCAGCTGCTGGCTGAGCACGATCGCGCTCGATTCCAACGCGCGGTCGTATGGTGCATTCGCAATCGACTTGGCCACCAGGTACGTCACCGCAATGCTCATCGGCCACAGCAAGAGCAGCGGCGCGAGCATCCAGTCGAGAATTTCGCCGAAGAGAGATCGGGCGACGGGCCGCGTGGCGTCGTCTTCGAGGTGGGGGAGCGTGTCGGAGAGGTCGCCGCCGTCATCGCTGCCGTCGGCTCCGGATGCCGTGTCGGCCCGCTCACGCAGCGACGCGCGATGCCGACGCCACGGCCAGGCCAGCCGATCACCCATGGGCGGCGGTCGCGGTGGTCGTTGGGGTGGCCATGCGTTCCAGGCAATAGCCCAGCCCGCGCACGGTGGCGATGCGGATGCCTTCCACCTCGATCTTTTTGCGCAGCCGGTGGATGTAGACCTCGATGGCGTTGTTGCTGACTTCTTCGCCCCAGCCGCACAGGTGGTCGACCAGTTGCTCCTTCGACACCAGGCGGCCGACGCGCGCCAGCAGAATCTCCAGCAGCCCGATCTCACGCGCTGACAGTTCCACCACCTGATCATGGATATAGGCAATGCGCCCGACCTGGTCGAACGCCAGCGGCCCATGGCGAACGAGCGTAGCGCCACCGCCCGTGCCGCGGCGCACCAGCGCACGCACGCGAGCTTCCAGTTCGGACAGCGCGAAGGGCTTGGCCATGTAATCGTCGGCGCCAAGGTCCAGTCCCTTGACGCGTTCTTCCACACTGTCGGCGGCGGTCAGGATCAGCACCGGCAGCATCGCCCCGCGCGAGCGCAGGCGCTTGAGGACCTCCAGCCCGGACATACGCGGCAGGCCCACGTCGAGAATCAGCAGGTCATAGGTTTGGGCCGTTTGCGCGGACAGCGCCGCGTCGGCAGTTGCCCCATCGGAGGCTTGGTCGACGGCATAACCCGCTTGGCGTAGCGAGCGTGTGAGCCCGTCAGCCAGCGTGGCGTCGTCTTCGGCAATCAGGATGCGCATGCGTGTCTCCCCGCGATGCCGGGCAAGATGTCTTGCCCATCCCGCCCGCTACATTGTTTTCGCGCGACATGTGTTCTGGAGACTTGTCAAAACCACTGGTTTTTTATACAGTACTCCGAATTCGCGGTGCTGTAGTCTTGGCGGCGCTAAAGTCATGGAATGGGTCGTGTCGGGGCAATCACGCTGCGGCCCGTTATTGCAGGCAACCGCTGGAATCGCAAGCCCTTGCGGCCCATTTATACACCAATTTGCACGAAGGACGACCATGGAAGACGGTAAGAAGGCAGCCGCAATGAGCGCAGAAAAGCAGAAGGCGCTGGCTGCCGCGCTCGCGCAGATCGAAAAGCAGTTCGGCAAGGGCTCCATCATGAAGATGGGCGACGCCGAGGTCGAGCCGGTCCAAGTCGTGTCGACAGGTTCGTTGGGGTTGGACGTGGCGCTGGGCGTTGGTGGCTTGCCGCGCGGCCGCGTAGTGGAAATCTACGGTCCGGAATCGTCGGGTAAAACTACCCTGACACTGCAGGTGGTTGCCGAGATGCAGAAGCTGGGCGGCACTTGCGCCTTCATCGATGCGGAACATGCTCTTGACGTCACTTATGCCGACAAGATTGGCGTGAGCGTGCCGGACCTGCTGATCTCCCAGCCGGACACGGGCGAACAGGCCCTGGAAATTGCCGACGCGCTGGTGCGCTCGGGCTCGGTTGACCTGATCGTCATCGATTCGGTGGCTGCCCTGGTGCCAAAGGCTGAAATTGAAGGCGAAATGGGCGACGCGTTGCCCGGCCTGCAGGCCCGTCTGATGAGCCAGGCACTCCGCAAGCTGACCGGCACCATCAAGAAGACCAATTGCATGGTCATCTTCATCAACCAGATCCGCATGAAGATCGGCGTGATGTTCGGCTCGCCGGAAACCACCACGGGTGGTAACGCACTCAAGTTCTACGCGTCGGTGCGTCTGGACATCCGCCGCATCGGCTCGATCAAGAAGGGCGACGAGGTGGTCGGCAACGAGACCAAGGTCAAGGTCGTCAAGAACAAGGTGGCGCCACCGTTCCGCGAAGCCATCTTCGACATCCTTTACGGTCAGGGCGTGTCGCGTGAAGGCGAAATCATCGACCTCGGCGTGGAAGCCAAGATCGTTGAGAAGTCCGGCGCCTGGTACAGCTACGGCGGCGAGCGCATCGGCCAAGGCCGTGACAACTGCCGTGAATACCTGCGCGAAAACCCGGACCTCGCCCGCGACATCGAGAACAAGGTCCGCGAAGCACTGGGCGTGACGCCGATGGGCGCTGTCGCAGTGGCCGAGGCAGTCGGAGAAGAGTAATTGGGTTGGCCGTCGGCGCAGATCGACGGCTCTATCGAGCTTCATACGCCTGCCGTCCCCCAACGGTGGGCGTTTTCTTTTTGAGCCTGAATCCGTATGCCGTTGCCGCGCCCACCGTTATCGCTGAAGGCACGCGCGCTGGGCTATTTGTCTCGGCGCGAGCACAGCCGCGTCGAATTGCGCCGTAAGCTGGTTCCGCACGCCGAGTCCGCCGAGGAGGTCGACGCGCTGCTGGATTGGCTAGAAGGCGAAAACTGGCTCTCCAACACGCGCTTTGCCGAAAGCATGGTGCACCGCCGAGCGGGCCGCTACGGTACGGCGCGCCTGATGCAGGAGCTGAAAACGCATCAGCTTGGCGCGGAGACGCTGGGTGAGGTCAAGGCCCAACTGCAAAGCACGGAAGCGGCCCGGGCGAAAGCCCTGTGGGAAAAGCGCTTCGGCCGCCCACCGGCCGACTTGGCCGAACGGGCCAAGCAGGTGCGGTACATGATGGCGCGTGGATTCTCCAGGGCCGTGGTTTCGCGCATCATCGCGGGCGCCGATGAACTGCTCGACGATGGGGACGGGTCGGACTGAATACTGCTGATCTTGCAACAATTCGTCCGGACAATTTCTTTGTGTACGTATCGCGTGAGTTGCACCTCTCGCGGTTGTTGCAACCACTTTCACACTGCATTGCAGCACGCGACCTGCCTGGTCGTGGCGACGTGTTAAAATCCAGGTCTTTGATATCGCCCGCAATTCCGGTCGCTGGGCGGTAGTGTTCGTGTGTGGCGGCTGATGCGCTGCTACATGCGTCCTGCAGGCGATGCGCGAGATCCGCGTGCGCCGCCTCCATCGGTCCTATCGGTCTGTCTGGTCCATGCCTCTGTCTGCCCCCGTCCCGCGCGTCATGCGCCACCGCCGTGCCATCACGGTGGAGGCCTATTTGCGGGAAGACGGCCTGTGGGACATCGAAGCGCGCCTGACCGACACCAAACCACGTGACATTCCCCTGGCCAGCGGCGGCGTACGCCCCGAGGGCCAGCCGCTGCATGACCTGTGGCTGCGCGTGACAATCGATACCCGCATGAACGTCGTGGATGCCGAAGCGTGTTCCGACTGGGTGCCGTATCCCACACATTGCGACACGATTGGCCCTGCCTACCGACAGCTCATCGGCCTGAACCTGATGAAGGGATTTCGAAAGGCCTCGCGTGAGAGACTCGGCGGCGTGGCGGGTTGTACGCACCTGACCGAGCTGTGTGGTGTGCTGCCGACCGCCGCCATCCAGGCCTTCGCGGGCGACGTCTTCCCGGTGCGAGATAACTCTAACGACCTCCGGCCTGTCGAGCCCGGCGAAAAGCCGCCTTATCAACTCCACGGCTGCCATGCCCTGCATCTTGAGGGCGAGGTGGTCCGCAAGCATTACCCGCGCTGGTTTGCATACCAGCCCGAAGCCAAGATCCAACCGCCACCCACCGAACTGTCGCCTGAGCCCTCGTCCTGAAGGGCACCGCGCTGTTCGCGTTTTCAATACTCATCACACTCACTCTGCCTAGCAAAGGAAACACGCATGAATATCCATGAGTACCAAGGCAAGGAAATCCTGCGCAAATACAATGTGCCGGTTCCGCGCGGCATTCCGGCCTTCTCGGTCGAAGAGGCTATCAAGGCCGCAGAAACCCTGGGCGGCCCGGTGTGGGTCGTGAAGGCACAGATTCATGCGGGTGGCCGTGGCAAGGGCGGCGGCGTGAAGGTTGCCAAGAGCATGGAGCAGGTCAAGGAATACGCCAGCAGCATCCTGGGCATGACGCTGGTGACGCACCAGACCGGTCCGGAAGGCAAGCTGGTCAAGCGCCTGCTGATCGAAGAAGGCGCGGACATCAAGAAGGAACTGTACGTGTCGCTGGTGGTGGACCGTGTGTCGCAGCAGGTCGCGCTGATGGCCTCGAGCGAAGGCGGCATGGACATCGAAGAAGTCGCCGAATCGCACCCCGAAAAGATCCACACGCTGCTGATCGATCCGCAAACCGGCCTGCAAGACGCCCAGGCTGACGACATCGCCCGCAAGATCGGCGTGCCCGACGCGAGCGTGCCGCAAGCCCGCCAAGCCCTGCAGGGCCTGTACAAGGCATTCTGGGAAACCGACGCTTCGCAAGCTGAAATCAACCCGCTGATCCTGACCGGCGACGGCAAGGTCATCGCACTGGACGCCAAGTTCAACTTCGATTCGAACGCGCTGTTCCGTCACCCGGAAATCGTCGCCTACCGCGATCTGGATGAAGAAGATCCGGCCGAAATCGAAGCCTCGAAGTTCGACCTGGCCTACATCTCGCTCGACGGCAACATCGGCTGCCTGGTGAACGGCGCCGGTCTGGCCATGGCCACGATGGACACCATCAAGCTGTTCGGCGGTGAGCCGGCCAACTTCCTCGACGTGGGCGGCGGTGCCACCACCGAGAAGGTGACCGAAGCCTTCAAGCTGATGCTGAAGAACCCGGACGTGAAGGCCATTCTGGTCAACATCTTCGGCGGCATCATGCGTTGCGACGTGATCGCCGAAGGCGTGATCGCGGCAGCAAAGGCTGTGTCGCTGTCGGTGCCGCTGGTCGTGCGCATGAAGGGCACCAACGAAGACCTCGGCAAGAAGATGCTGGCCGACTCGGGTCTGCCCATCATCGCCGCAGACACGATGGCAGAGGCCGCCGAGAAGGTCGTGGCCGCAGCGGCCGGCAAGTAAGCCGCCCGCTGACCCAACCATACGCGAACGCGAGTTGCGCCCGCTGCTGAGTACGTCGGCGCGGCTCGCTGCATAAAAGGATTACAGCATGTCGATTCTGATCAACAAAGACACCAAGGTCATCACCCAGGGGATTACCGGTAAAACCGGCCAGTTCCACACCCGCGGCTGCCGCGACTACGCCAACGGCAAGAACGCCTTCGTGGCAGGCGTGAACCCGAAGAAGGCCGGCGAAGACTTCGAAGGCATTCCCATCTACGCGAGCGTCAAGGACGCCAAGGCACAGACCGGCGCGACCGTGTCGGTGATCTACGTGCCGCCCGCTGGCGCCGCTGACGCCATCTGGGAAGCTGTCGAAGCCGAGCTGGACCTGGTGGTTTGCATCACCGAAGGCATCCCCGTGCGCGACATGATGATGGTCAAGGACAAGATGCGTAAGGCCGGCAGCAAGACGCTGCTGCTGGGTCCGAACTGCCCGGGCCTGATCACGCCGGACGAAATCAAGATCGGCATCATGCCGGGTCACATCCACCGCAAGGGCCGCATCGGCGTGGTGTCGCGCTCGGGCACGCTGACGTACGAAGCCGTGGGCCAGCTCACCGCGCTGGGCCTGGGTCAATCGTCGGCTGTCGGTATCGGCGGCGACCCGATCAACGGTCTGAAGCACATCGACGTGATGAAGATGTTCAACGACGATCCGGAAACGGACGCCGTGGTCATGATCGGTGAGATCGGCGGTCCGGACGAAGCCAACGCGGCTTACTGGATCAAGGACAACATGAAGAAGCCGGTGGTTGGCTTCATCGCTGGCGTGACCGCACCTCCGGGCAAGCGCATGGGCCACGCCGGCGCGCTGATCTCGGGTGGTGCCGACACCGCGCAAGCGAAGCTGGACATCATGGAAGAATGCGGCATCAAGACCACCAAGAACCCGTCGGAAATGGCACGTCTGCTCAAGGCGATGCTGTAATCGACAAGGTTTGAGTTTGTGCGAGAACGGGAGGCCTGGCCTCCCGTTTTTGTTTGGTCGCGACGCAGCATGCGATCCAGGCACGACATGTGTATAAGCAAACAAGATCCTGCAAACCGACTCACTGCACGCCAACCCCCAAGGACATCTTCGAGAACACTATGGCGCTCACCTCCAGCGCATTCTGGTTCGCACTCGGCTCCATCATCCTGACCAACATCGTGCTGTCGGGCGACAACGCGGTCGTCATCGCGCTGGCCGCGCGCAACCTGCCCAAACGCCAGCAGAAGCAAGCCATTTTCTGGGGCAGCGCCGGCGCCATTGCGCTGCGCGTGGTGTTGACCGTGCTGGCCGTCAAACTGCTTGCGCTGCCTTATCTAAAAACGATTGGCGCGCTGCTGCTGGTGTACATCGGCGTGAAGCTGCTGACGGAAGCTGAAAACGAGGCCTCCGGAGACCACCGCCAGCGAGTTGGCCTGTGGCCTGCTATCCAGACCATCCTCATCGCCGACTTTGTGATGTCGCTCGATAACGTCGTCGCCGTGGCCGCGGCGGCGGAGAAAGGGCCGCCAGGCACGACGTTTCTGTTGCTCGTCCTGGGGCTTGGTTTGTCGGTGCCGTTGATCGTGTTCGGCAGCACGCTGCTGGTGGGGGTCATGGCGCGCTTTCCGGTGATCATCACGCTGGGGGCGGCGCTGCTTGGCTATCTTGCCGGCGACATGCTCGTCACCGATCCTGTTGATGCCGCGTGGTTTGAGCGCGTGGTGCCGTATGCGGATGTGGTGGTGGGGTGTGTTGGGGCGTTGCTGGTCGTGTGTATGGGCTGGTGGCTCAGCCGGCGAACGTTGCGCCAAGCCTAGTCTGAACGGTTCCCCACGAAAGTAGGTGATGACGGGTTCTGTCCGGAATTCTGTCAAGAACGGTCAGATTTGTGCCCGAAATCCCACCAAAGTGCGCCAGTTTTTGCCCAGATATACGTTGTGTGCCTTGGCATGGTCTCTGCAGGGTGGCCTCCCAATAACAAATGCCTTTTGGGGAGAGGTCATGGTTTTCAAGCACAGCAAGGGAATAAAGCGTCGGGCGGGCGGCTTTACGCTGATCGAACTGATGATCGTGGTGGCGATTGTGGGGATTCTGGCGGCGTTGGCGATTCCGGCGTATCAGGACTATACGATTCGGGCGCGGGTGACGGAGGGGTTGGTCATCGCCGTTCAAGCGAAGGCGCTTGTCGTGGAGAACGCCGCCAACTCGCAGAGCGATTTGTCGTTGGGGTGGGCTTCGCTGCCAGCCAGTAAAAATGTTGTCGACATGCAGGTGAATGGCGGCAACGGCGAAATTACGATCCAGTTCTCGTCAGCAGTTGCTCAGTCAGGTTCAAATCAATTGGTCTTGACGCCATATTCGGGTAGCGTCCCTGCCGGATATGCCAATTTGGGCGCCAGTTCATCACCGCCTGCACTCGTCATGTGGGCTTGCTCAGCGAGCGGGAAACAGATGCCGCCGAACGTCAATCGTATTGCGGCAGCTACGCTAGCAGCTCGATATGCTCCGGCTGAGTGTCGATAGCAGCGACGCTGAACATCATTGGGGCGCCTTCGGGCGCTTTTTTCATTCTATCTGCCGGATTCTTGTCGCGAGATTGCAATGTGATGTAAATCTCTCCACTTTGACGCGCTACGTCATGGAGTGCCGAGAATTGTCACTTCGCGTCGAGGCAGTGGCCCGAATAGCGTCAGTTTTGGCATGCAAACTCATGAAATTGGGTTGGCACAGTCCCTGCTCTAATAATTCCGCACCATCCTTAACCAAATTTTTCCGGGGGAAAATTCATGAAGTCGATGCGTCGTCTGAATAAGCGTGTCCAGAAGGGTTTCACGCTGATCGAACTGATGATCGTGGTCGCGATCGTAGGTATTCTGGCTGCTATTGCTATTCCGGCTTACCAGGACTACACGATCCGTGCTCGCGTGACGGAAGGTCTGTCGCTGGCTGCTGCGGCTAAGGTGCTCGTGGCTGAAAACGCTGCCAACGCCCAGAGCGATTTTGGAGCAGGCTTTGCAACGGTCCCGCCCACGAAGAACGTCTCGGACTTGCAGGTTTCGAGCGGTTCCGCTGGTACTGGTGCGATTACGATTACCTATACCTCTGCAGTGGCGAACAATAGCCCTACCTTGACCCTCACGCCGTACTACACGAGCGGTGGCGCTGCGCAGGCGCTCGCTGTGGGCACGGTTCCGTCGGCACCGATTCAATGGTCTTGTGCCGCTGCGGGCAAGACCCCGCCTGTTGGTTCGGCAGGTACTTTGCCGGCTAAATGGGCTCCGGCCGAGTGCCGCTAAATTAAACTAGTTTGCCTAGTGGGAGCGCCTTCGGGCGCTCTTTTTATTTCAAGCGTCTCTCTTGGTCTTCGATGCGTCGATTCTCAGCTGCACTGTTGCCAGCCTACTTGGCCCTGGCGGCGTGCTGGGCAATTCCCTTTCTGATCGCCCCGCACACCTACCCCATTCCCACCTTTTATTCTGAATTTGCGGCCGCGATCTGTTGGATTGTCTTTGCGATTTCAGTGTTGGCGATCACGTGGAATCAGAGGGCAGGTGTACCTAGAGTTGCGCTAGCGCCTCTGGCACTAATCGTTGTATTGATTCTGCAGTTGGCGATTGCGCCTCCCCTGAACCCGTTTTTCTCATTTGGGGCCATCGTCGCGCTGTTGGCGGCCACTGCTATCACCGCGTTGGGGGCACGATGCCGTGAATTTCCCGGTGTGCTTACCGTCATTGCGGTGGCAGTCATCTCTGGTGGCTTATTGACGGTTACCGTCGAGTTGTTACACCTGTTCCGCGTACCGAATCTACCCAGCGCCTTTTTCTCGATGGCACCGCAGGGCATGGGCAGGCGCATGTGGGGAAATTTGAACCAACCCAATCACGTTGGAACGTATTTGGCGTTTGGGTTGGCAGCATGTTTCTTTCTGGCTCAGCAATATCGGAAGTGGTTTGCTCTCCTAGCTACCGTAGGGCTCGCATTGTTGCTAGGTATGGCATTGACGTTCTCACGAGTGACTTGGATTTACATGCTGGTGATCGGGCTGTCGGCTGGCCTCTCACTTGCGGCGGAAGCACGAGAGCGCGCGTGGACACGCCGGTTGCTGATGCTGATTGGGCCGTCGCTTCTGCTTGTGCTGGCGTACCATGTCTGTAACTTGGTGACTGCATACATTAACGAAATTTGGGCTCTTGAGCTGCCGGGTTCAATGGGCCAACGTCTAGAACAAGGTGTTGGTTTACGGTCGCTCCTCTGGAGCCACGCTTGGCACATATTCCTGGCACATCCGTGGTTGGGCGGTGGTTGGGGCGACTATGCCTGGAACCAGTATGTGCAAACTGATACGCTGGGCCGGGTCGAGATGTCGATGAATGCGCACAACATCGCCCTCGATCTGCTTGCGAAGGTTGGTTCGGCCGGCTTAATGGCTGTGTTTGTTCCACTTGCTTGGTGGGCGTTCGACCTATGCAAGCGACTGCGGCATGCGGACGCGTTGTTCTTGTCTGCTCTGGCAGCCGTCATGATGGTGCATTCGCTACTGGAGTATCCACTTCACTACGTCTTCTTTCTGTTCCCATTTGCTTTTGCATTGGGGTATTTAGATGACAAGAGGCTGCATATTCCTTCCGCAGGCATGACTTGGGTACTTTCTGGGGTGATTGCGGTGTGTGGCGCCACTCTAGTTGCTAGGTTGTGGGTTGACTACCGAATCGTGGAGCGGCTCTACTTCACGCAAGAGGGCATGAGCAAGGAGTTGGCTCGGTATCAAGACAGCGGTCAGGTGCTATTGGTGCCTTATGCAACTCTGGCCATGGCCATGAATGCCCCCATCCACTATGCAATGGCTCCCGTGATGGCAGCGATCGAGCGGCAGGCGGTGCAAATCTATCCTGGGCCCACGACGGTTCAACGCTATGCATTGGCGCTCGCGCTTCAAGGGAAAAACGAAGAAGCGGTTACGCAGATCAGGCGCCTCCACGATCAATACTGGACGAACTTCGCGGCAGAGACCTCTGTATTGAGAGAGGCTTGTCAGCGGAATACCAATGAATTGAAGCAGTTTTGCCTACGCCTGAAATCGGAGGGTTTGCTCACCGGCTCAAATTGAGTGGCGAAGCTGAAGTCGAAAAGTCCGTAGATCTAATAGCGCCTCCTAGAGGCGCTTTTCTCATGCAGCATAAGACGTACTACACCGCCACCCACTCCCCCGAC
>NZ_JBGLYZ010000048.1:0-33549 GCF_047304345.1 Ralstonia sp. Ralssp135 | reverse complement strand
CGCCTTTCTTTGCTTACTTTCTTTGGCAAGACAAAGAAAGTGAGTCGCCCCCGGCAGGGGGTGAAACAGCAGCAAACCACCAAGGCCCGCCCCGGCAGAAAAGAAGAAAACGAGCCTCAAACCTCGAAGTCCCAGCCTCAGACCCCCAACCACGACCCTCTGACCCTCAAATTCGATACTCCAGATATCGAATAAGAGCCAACGAAGCAAAGCAATTCGGCAGCAAGACCCGAAATAGACAAAACGAGACGCAACCGAACCAAAAATGCAGAATTTTTCGAGCCTCCGAGGGCCATGCTTGATGCAAAAAGCCTCGTGCTCCAACCTCCGAGACCGACGTTCGACCCTCAACCCTCGGGATTCGAAACCAAAAGTGTGAAAGTCGGAGTTCAGAGCCCCACTGTTGAGTGTCAGAGCTTGGCAATTGAGCCTCAGAGCCTGACGATTGAGCCTCAGAGCCTGACGATTGAGCCTCAGAGCCTGACGATTGAGGCTCTGAACCTGACGGTTGATGCTCAGAGCTCGACCTTCGAGGCTCGGACCCTGGTATTTGACAGACTCAGCTCCAAGCTGGGCCGTCATGAGATTGTGAATAGGCCCCAACGATGCTTTCCATCACTAAACATCTCCCCGCGCCGCATGGCCTGGCCTCCGTGCTGGTCAAGCGCGCGCCCAAGCTGGTGCTCCCGTTCCTGGAGCGCAGCCGCAGCCGCCTGCGCGCCACCCTCGACGATGGCCGTGACGTGGCCGTCGTACTGCCGCGCGGCACCGTCATGCGTGGCGGTGACGTGCTGGTCGCTGAAGACGGCACGCTGGTCGAAGTGCAGGCCGCACCTGAGCAAGTCCTGCGCGTGACGAGCGACAACCGTCTTGCGCTGATGCGCGCTGCCTACCACCTCGGCAATCGCCACACGCCCGTGCAGGTCAGTGCAGATGCACTGCAGCTCGAAGCCGATCCGGTGCTCGAAGACATGCTGGTCCGCCTGGGCGTGACCGTCGCGCATGTGGAGGCGCCATTTGAGCCCGAGGCAGGCGCCTATGGCGGCGGCCATCGTCACGGCCACGATGCGACGTTCGAAGAGGACTACGCGGCCGCGCAGGCGCTGTACCAAGAGCATCACGGGCACGATCACGGTCACTCGCATGACCATGACCATGGCCACGCGCATAGCCACAATCACGCGCACGACCACGCGCATGGGCACGACCACGGTCACGACGACGGCCATGTCCACGGGCCCGGCTGCGGTCATCATCACCATCACCATGACTAACGCGGCGCAGCTCACCGCCTTGCTGCATCTTGCGTCCCCCGCGCTGCCGGTGGGCGCGTTCAGCTATTCGCAGGGGCTGGAAGCGGCGGTGGACGTGCGGCACGTGGCGGATGAAGCGTCGGCTGCGGCATGGATTGCCGAAGGGCTCGATGTGCTGGCCGCCTGCGAGGCACCGCTGTGGCTGCTGCAATTCGCCGACTGGCAGGCGGGTCGCTTCGATGCCGTGGCCGAGCGCGATGCATGGTTCCTCGCCACGCGCGAGACGCGCGAGCTGCGGCTCGAAACATCCCAGATGGGCTGGTCGCTCAATCGGCTCATCCAGCAGATGGAGTGGGGCGATGGCGCACTGCGCAGTGCATTGGCCGCACGCGCGTCCGTGACCTTTCCGACGGCCTTTGCCGCCGCCGCTGCCGCGCTGAATGTCGACCCGCACGACGGCGTGACGGCGTACTGCTTTGCGTGGGTGGAAAACCAGATGGCGGCGGCAGTCAAGGCCGTGCCGCTGGGGCAGGCTGCGGGGCAGCGCATTCTCTTCGGCCTGCACACTGCGGTGGCGCGTGCGGTGGAAGAGGCCACGCGCCGTGCGGCATGTCATCCGCCTGAACTGTCTACGTTTTCACCGGGGCTGGGTGTGTTGTCCGCCCGGCACGAAACGCAATACTCACGACTCTTTCGATCCTGAACCTGAACATCATGCGAACCAAGAAACTTCCAGCCCTGCGCGTTGGCGTGGGCGGCCCGGTGGGCTCCGGCAAGACCACGCTGCTCGAAATGCTCTGCAAGGCCATGCGCGAGCGCTACGATCTGGTGGCCATTACCAACGACATCTACACGAAGGAAGATCAGCGGCTGCTGACCATCTCCGGCGCGCTGCCGGCCGAACGCATCATGGGCGTCGAGACGGGCGGCTGCCCGCACACGGCCATCCGCGAAGATGCGTCGATCAACCTCGAAGCGGTGGATCGCATGCTCTCCAAGTTTCCGGATGCGGATGTGGTGTTCATTGAATCGGGCGGTGACAACCTGGCGGCGACGTTCAGCCCCGAGCTGTCGGACCTGACGATCTACGTGATCGATGTGGCGGGTGGGGAGAAGATTCCGCGCAAGGGCGGCCCAGGGATCACCAAGTCCGACCTGCTGATCATCAACAAGACCGACCTTGCACCGTACGTGGGGGCGTCGCTGGAAGTGATGGAAAGCGACACCCGCAAGATGCGCGGCGATCGTCCGTTCGTGATGTGCAATCTGCGGGCGCAGGGTGGGTTGGATGAGGTGATCCGCTTCATTGAAAAGCAAGGGATGCTGACGGCAACTGCCTGATGCAGGGCACTTGCAGAGACTGCACTGAGTCAAAAACACTGACGCGCGCGTTGCGGAGGTGAGTGATGAAGACGCTGCATGCTGCGGTGCTGATGACGGTGGTCTTGGGCACGGCCGCCTGCGCGCCGACCATCGTCGGGCCGTATTACACGATGGATGTACGGCTGGCGGACGGGAAACCCGTGCGGTGTGCGGTCAATCAACCGGTACGCTTGCCGAGCCCGCCGCCGGAGCCACTGACAGTGCGCGAGCGTAACGAAGCCGAGGTGCTGGCGACGCAGCCTCTGCGGTTGCAGACGGGGCCGCGGTCGCCGTATCCGACGGTCTACACCGCGCCGGACGTGCAGTGCTTCGCATTGCCCCGGTAACGCGATCAGGCGTCTTCCGTCAGGTAGCGCCAGAGCGCCTGCGCCACCGGGCCAACCGGGCGCGCACGCAATCGCGCGGCAACGATGTCGAGTTTGGAGCGCTTGAAGTGGCGGCCCTCCAATGACACCAGCTTGCCGCTGCGCAGCTCCTTTTCGATCAGATGCAGCGGCATGTGACCCCAACCCATGCCCTGCACGATCAATTCCTTCTTGGTGTGCTGGTCAGCGACCGTCCAGTTGGGCGCGTCCTTGATGACAAAGTAGTCGCGCTGCGGCTGTTGCGCCGTATCGCGAATCACCACCTGAACATACGCCCGCATCTGCTCGGGCGTGAGGTTGCGCATGGAAGGCGCCGTCACGTAGCCGGGTGCCGCCACTGGCACGAGCGCCACCTTCGTCAGGTCCGTCCATTCGAAGCGCGCATCGCTTTTGTCCACGTGGTGGATGATCAGGTCGGCCTCTTCGGCGAGCAGGCGCTCCCACGGGCCGCCGATCACCTCGAAATGCAGGTGCAGCCGCGTTTGCGGCCATGCGTTGAAGAAGCGTTTGAGGCGTCGAAGCGTCTCGGCGGTTGGGGTGAGGTCTCCCACGATCACACGCAAGTCTGTCTCTTCGCCTTCGCTCAGTTGCCGGCACAGCGTATCCAGCGCCGCGGCCTGGCGCAACACGGCCGCCGATTGACGGCGGAAGGCTTCGCCTGCTGATGTGAGCCTGACGCGGTATTCGCTGCGGTCAAGCAGGGTCACGCCCAGCCGTTGCTCCAGATGCTTGATGGCTGCATGCACGGCCGAATGCGTGCGGTGCAGCTTGTCTGCGGCCCCCTGGAAGCTGCCTTCGACAACCACCGCTTCAAGACAGGCAAGTTCATGCAGGGAAAAATCCATTGTTAGCTCGATTGACGAAGAATGGCGGAATTATTCAATTTCTTTTGACCGTCTGAAAACCTAGCCTAGCACCTCCCAATACAAAAAGGAGCAGGGCATGAAAGCGATCGTGCGGCAGCAATACGGTGGGCCGGAGCAACTTAGCGTGACCGAGGTGCCAGATCCGGTTGCCGGCAAAGATGAGGTGCTGGTGCGCGTGCGGGCATTCGGCATCAACCGCGCGGAGCAGTACTTCCGGCAAGGCCACTGGGGCGACGTGGCTGCGATTTCCGGCATCGAATGCGCAGGTGAAGTGGTGAGCGACCCGAGCGGCAAACTGCAGACCGGACAGCGCGTGTTTGCCCTGATGGGCGGCATGGGCCGATCGCGCAGCGGGACCTATGCGGAGTTGGTGGCCGTGCCCGCCGCCAGTGTGGTGCCCATCCGCAGCGCGCTTGGCTGGAGCGAGTTGGCGGCCATTCCCGAGTCGTACGCTACCGCGTGGAGCTGCCTGTTCGACAACCTTGCGCTGCGGCGTGGCGATACCGTTCTGGTGCGGGGTGCGACCTCGGCGCTGGGCTTGGCGGCTCTCAACCTGGCGGCATACACACAGGCTCGTGTGCTGGCGACCTTGCGACAAGCGGACCGGGCATCCGTTGCCAAGGAGAACGGTGCGGACGTCGTTCTGGTCGAGGGCGACAGCGTGGGTGATGCACTGCGCGATCTCGCGCCAACCGGCATCGATGCCGTGCTGGACCTCGTCGGCACCCGCACTGTGTTGGAGTCGCTACAGCTGACTCGGCGCGGCGGACGCGTCTGCGTGGCCGGGTTTCTCGGTGGGCATGCGCCAATCGAGCAGTTTGATCCGCTACAGCACTTGCCTAGCGGGCGACACCTGAGTTTCTTCGGCAGCGCGTTTGTCTATGGCACGCCGGAGTATCCGCTCACGGAAGTTCCGTTCCAGCGCATGGTCGACTTGGTCGAGGCCGGCGTGCTGCGCGCGAGGCCAGCACAGGTGTTCGCCTTTGACGACATCCAGAGCGCGCATCGCATGCTCGATGCCGGCACGGCCGGCGGAAAGATGGTGGTGGAAGGCGTCTTCTGATGCACCACGCCTGGCCCGAGGCCGAGTGTTTGCACTTGTCGGGCCGGGTGGGGCATCAATAGAGCCCCGGAATGAGGCGCCACGTGCGGGCGCGGTACGCGTCGTACTCCGCGCCGAACTGCGATTGCAGCAGGGCTTCTTCGGCACGCATGCGCGCCACCAGGGGTGGGATCAGCAGGAGCGTCAGCACCACACCGGCCACCGCCCGGAAGGCCAGTCCCCAACCGAGCGTGCCCACCAGCAACCCCAGGTAGCTCGGATTGCGCACGTATTGGTAGATGCCGCCGGTCACGAGCGTATGGCCGGGCTGGATCGCGACCAGTCCGCTGAAGCGATTGCCCAGCACATACACCGGCCACACACGCAACGCGCCGCCTGCGGCGTAGAGCACGACACCCAGCCAACGTACGGCATCGCCATCGATGCACCAGAGGTTGAGCCGGTCCGTGTACGCCGGCAGCCATGCACTGGCGAAGCCGATCACGCCAAACACCGGCAGCACCCAGCGGTTGGATCGATCTTCACGTTCTCCGGGGCTGAGGTTGCCGCCGGCAAGCAGTGCGGCGATGGCCAGCAACACCGTGATGACCACCAGCGCGACGCGTGCGGGGTGGGCCAGGAACGCGCCCACGCCACCCCAACCGAGCGCGGCAAGGCCGAGATAAACCGCGATGGACACCGCAGCCGCGAGGCCCATTTTGAGTGACGCTGCCATAGCGTTTGTGCACGAACGCGTGAGTGAGGTGAAGCCAGTGTAGGCCGCTCGCCAGCGCCCCGCATTGACGACTTCCAAAAGAAAAAGGCCGCATCACGCGGCCTGTTTTTCGATGCGAAGAAGCGGAATCAGCGCCGCTCGTACTGCGTCGCGCCGAAGAGGATTTCCTTCGCCTTATCGTCCTGCACCGCAGGCCGTTCCTGGGCCAACACCTTCACGCCGCGCTGCACGGCCGGGCGTTCTTCAATGGCTTCGAACCAGCGCTGCAGCTTCGGGAAATCCGACAGCTCGATCCCCTGGTTCTTCCAGCTGCGCAGCCAGGGCCACGTCGCCATATCGGCGATGGAGTATTCCGCGCCACCGAGGAATTTCGATTCGCTCAGGCGCTTGTCGATCACGCCGTACAGGCGCTTGGCTTCGTTCGTGTAGCGGTTGATCGCGTACTCGATCTTCTCGGGCGCGTAAATGCGGAAGTGGTGCGCCTGGCCGAGCATTGGGCCGACACCGCCCATCTGGAACATCACCCATTGCAGCACTTCATATTTGCCGCGCACATCGTCGGGCATGAACTTGCCCGTCTTGCCCGCGAGGTACAGCAGGATCGCGCCCGATTCGAACAGCGAGATCGGTTTGCCGTCCGGGCCGTCCTGATCGACGATCGCCGGGATCTTGTTGTTGGGGCTGATCTTGAGGAAGTCGGGCTTGAACTGGTCGCCGGCGCCAATGTTGATGCCGTGAACGCGGTAAGGCAGCCCGCATTCTTCCAGCATGATGTGCACTTTGTGGCCGTTGGGCGTGGCCCAGCTATAGACGTCGATCATCGAGGTGGCTCCTTGGCTTCTGGCCGGGAAGAGAGGTGCAGGCCACCAGCAGCCTGCAAAGTGTTCCATTCCAGCACAGAACCAAAAAACGCGCAGACGCCGCGCCGAGGCGAAAAAAATCCCCGCTCAAGGCGGGGTTAAGGAGTGAACGGTACAGCCGTGCCGCAGATCAGGAGCCGCGTGTGACCGGCATGTCGGCAACGTCTTTCAGGTGCAGATGCTTGGCCAGTTCCAGCTTGGCGATGGCCGCGCGGTGCACTTCGTCCGGGCCGTCGGCCAGGCGCAGCGTGCGTTGGTGCGCGTAGGCCGAAGCCAGCGGGAAATCACCCGACACGCCGCCGCCGCCGTGTGCCTGGATCGCCCAGTCGACGATCTGGCAGGCGATGTTCGGAGCCACGACCTTGATCATCGCAATCTCAGCCTTGGCGACCTTGTTTCCGACGGTGTCCATCATGTATGCGGCCTTGAGCGTCAGCAGACGGGCCTGCTCGATCATGCAGCGCGCTTCGGCAATGCGTTCGTGCCAGACGCTGTGCTGTGCGATGGCCTTGCCGAATGCGATGCGCGACGACAGGCGCTTGCACATCAGTTCCAACGCGCGCTCGGCCACGCCGATGCTGCGCATGCAGTGGTGGATACGGCCCGGGCCGAGGCGGCCCTGTGCGATCTCGAAACCGCGGCCTTCGCCCAGCAGGATGTTGCCCACCGGCACGCGCACGTCTTTCAGGTCGACTTCCATGTGGCCGTGCGGCGCATCGTCGTAACCGAACACCGACAGCGGGCGCATGACCGTGATGCCCGGCGCATTGGCCGGCACCACGATCATCGATTGCTGCTCGTGGCGGCCGGCATCGGGGTTGGTCTTGCCCATGACGATGTAGACGGCGCAGCGCGGGTCGCCAGCGCCCGATGACCACCACTTGCGGCCGTTGATGACGTATTCGTCGCCCTGGCGCTCGATGCGGCATTCGATGTTGGTGGCGTCCGACGAGGCCACGGCCGGCTCGGTCATCAGGAAGGCGGAGCGGATCTCGCCGCGCAGCAGCGGTTCCAGCCAGCGGTCTTTCAGTTCTTCAGAGGCGTAGCGCTCCAGCGTTTCCATGTTGCCGGTGTCGGGCGCGGAGCAGTTGAACACTTCCGGTGCCCAGGGCACCCGGCCCATGATCTCGCACAGCGGGGCGTATTCGAGGTTCGACAGCCCTTCGGGCGCGCGCGGCGAGCGCGGCAGGAACAGGTTCCACAGCCCGGCCTTGCGTGCCAGCGGCTTGAGTTCTTCGATGACCTTGGTGGGAATCCACGCGTTGCCGGCACGGCGGTTGGCTTCGACTTCTTCGTGGAAGCGGTGCTCGTTCGGATAGATGTGCTGGTCAAAGAATTCGAGCAGGCGTGCCTGCATTTCCTTGACCTTGGGCGTGTAATCGAAATTCATGGTGTCTCCTCAGTACATCGAACAAGCGCCTCGAACGGGCAACCATCAACTCAGTTCAGACGGGCTCGGCCATGCGTCAAATACGTCCGCCGAGCACGGCAAATACGGCACTCGCGCGCGCAATCAACCGGTCGCCGCGATGGAAGAGCGCCTGCGCAAAGGCCAGCTTGCTGCCCGTGCGCAATCCTTCCGGGGTGATCTCAATCCAGTCGCCTTCTCCGGCAGAGGCGATGAAATCCACAGTCAGGCTGGCGGTGGACATGGCCAGGGCGCCGCCGGTGCCTTCGCCGGGCTCGGCCAGGCAATAGCCAAGCGCCGCATCGGCCAGCGATGCCACCACGCCGCCATGCAGAATGCCGCGCCGGTTCAGGTGGTGATGCTGTACGTGAAAACCCATCACCATCGACGCGCCCATCCCCTTGGCATACACCGGCCCCAGCATCGTCAGGAAAGGGCTCGGCTTGTTCAGCAGAACAAAGCCCGTGGGAACGGCGAGATCGGTGGTGGTGGTCATGGCGCGTGGCGCAACTCCCAAGTGGTGTCCGCAGAATAAGCCTTCGCCTACAATAAGAGAAATGAATTTAGTAGATTACAGTCCATCAATACCATGCATATATCCCGGGTCGACCTGAACCTGTTTGTTGTTTTCGATGCGATCTATACGGAAGGCGGCATCACGGCGGCCGCGCGCACGCTCAACCTGACGCAGCCCGCCGTGAGCCACGCGCTCGGGCGGTTGCGCGAGTTGTTTGACGACCCGTTGTTCGAGCGCCGTGGGCAGGGCATGGTGCCGACGCCGCTGGCGCGCACTCTGATCGCAGAGGTGCGCAGCGCGCTGCAGGGCTTCGAGCGCACCTTGCGCGAGGGCACGCGCTTTGACCCCGCCACGAGCGAGCGCCGCTTCACGTTGTCGATGCGCGATGCGCTGGAAGCCACGCTGCTGCCGCCGCTTATGGCCGCCATTGCCAAGGAAGCGCCGCGCATCGATGTGACGACCGTGCGTGGAGACCGCCGCCAGCTCGAAACCGAGTTGCTGGCGGGCACCATCGACGCGGCGGCGGACATTCTGCTGCCGGCATCTCCGGCCATCCGGCATGCGCCGCTGCTAACCGACCCGATGGTGGTGCTGGCGCGCCCGGGTCACCCCATCGCAAATGCGCCGTTGACGCTAGAGCGCTATCTGGCGTGCGAACACGTGCACGTGTCGTCCCGGCGTCGCGGGGCAGGGCTGGAAGATGTGGAACTGCGCCGGCTCGGCCATGAGCGGCGCGTGCGGCTGCGTTGCCAGCATTACCCGGCCGCCTGCCGCGTGGTGAGCTGCACGGACCTCCTCGCCACGTTGCCGATCCGCTATGCGCGCATCGCCAATGAGCCGTATGGCAACGTGATGCTGCCGCTGCCGTTCAACGTGCAGCCGCTGGAGCTGTACCTGTACTGGCACACGAACAGCGATCAGGATGCCGCCAGCCGCTGGCTGCGCGACCACGTGTTCGCTGCAATGGCAGAGGTGGCGCTGGATGACGCGGCGGCCGCATTTGCCGACGGGCGTTGACGAACGCAGAAGCGGACGCAATCAGCGCCGCCGAACCAATAAGAACGCCTACGTATTCACCGAGACGGCCGACTTGGCTTTGGTGGCTTTGGCCGGCTTGGGCGATGTCGTTGCCGCCTTTGTCGACGGGAACGGGTAACGCGCGCTGAACTCCGCAAAGCGCGCGGCAAGAAAGTCCGCGCAAGCCGTCAGCCGTGCTGGTCGATGGCGGCGCGCAAGGGCCACGAGCTGCAGCGGCGTGGGCGCATGGCTCCATGCCGGCAGTGCCACCTCCAGCCGGCCGGCGCTCACGTCTTGCGCGACATCCAACCATGATTTGAACGCCAAGCCACGCCCCGCGACCGCCCAGTCGCGCACCACGGCGCCGTCGTCGCATTGGAAATCACCGCGCACGTCGATCGGGGCAGGGCCGCTGGCGTGCGTGAGTTGCCAGCGCGTGACGGGCTCGCCGTTGCGCAGCAGGATCAGGCAACGGTGGTCGGCCAGGTCGCTCGGGTGTGCGGGCCGGCCATGCTGCTTGAAGTACGACGGCGCGCCCACGATCACGCGCGGGTGCGACGCCAACGGCCGCCGCACGAGCGCCGAATCCTGCAGATTCCCGTAGCGCAGCGCAAAGTCGAGGTCTTCGCGCATCAGGTCGGCCAGCCGGTCACCGAGCACCAGCGTGACTCGCACGCCGGGGTGCTCATCGCAGAACGCGTCGAGCCATGGGCGCAGGATGTGTCGCCCCAGGTCTGATGTGGCCGCAATGCGGATGGGGCCAGACAGTTCGGTGCGATCCTGCCCCAGGCTTTCTGCGCCTTCGTCCAGCGCTTCCAGCGCCTGTCTTGCATAGCCTAGATAGCGCTGACCGGCTTCGGTCGGCCGCATGCTGCGCGTGGTGCGCTCGAACAGGCGGGCGCCGAGTTCGGTCTCCACACGTTTGAGCGCTGCGCTGGCGGTGGCGGGCAGCCAGCCAAGCTGACGCGCGGCGGCGGAAAGGTTGCCGGCGTCAGCAATGCGCACCAGCAGGCGGAGGTCGTCGAGGGCGATCATTGTCAAAGCAGATTTGGAGAATCATCAAAGCATAGCCAGATTATCTTGCTTTTGTTTGATGAAAGAATGGCCTCAATCGATTGACGGTTTTTTCTTTCCTCTTTTCAAAGGAGCATTGGCATGACTTCGAACACTCTGCAGGACAAGTCGGTTGTGGTGTTGGGCGGCACGGCCGGTATCGGGCAGGCGGTGGCACGCGCGGCGGCAGCCGAAGGTGCCCGCGTGACGGTGCTGGGCCGCTCAGCTAAGGCGGGCGACGGCATCCAGGGCATCGCCGTTGATGCGAACGACACGGTATCGCTGGCTGGCGCGTTGGCTCAGGCAGCGAGGTTGTCGCCCAGCGGCAAGATCGATCATCTCGTCATCACCATTGGTTCGCGCACGAGCCCGCCGCCGTTTGCCTCGCTGCAACGTGCCGACCTCGAGCAGGCCTTCGGCACCAAGCTGTTTGCAGCACTGATGGCGGTGCAGGCCGCATTGCCGCACCTGGCCGAACGCGCATCGATTACGCTCACCTCTGGCCTGCTTTCTCGCAAGGCCACAGCGACCGGCTTGCTGCGTGGCTCGATCAATGCTGCAGTGGAAGCCGCCGCCAAGAATCTGGCGAAGGAACTCGCACCGCGCCGTGTCAACGTGATCAGCCCTGGCGTGGTGGATACGGAAGTGTGGGGCGCCCCGGCCGATCGCGAGACCATGCTCGCGCGTATTGGCAGCGGCTTGCCGGTCGGCCGCGTCGGCACGCCGGAAGACCTTGCCCAAGGCTATCTGCTGGCCATGACCAACGGTTTCATGACCGGCGCCATCATCGACATTGAAGGAGGCGGTTTGCTATGACACCTGACAGCGACTGGACATTCGACCACGTGAACTTTCACGTGGCAGGAGATGCGCCAATCCTGAAGTTCTTCGCCGATGTGCTCGGCTGGAAACCGGGGCCGCGCCCGGCGTTTCCGTTTCCCGGCACGTGGCTGTACCAGAACAACGATGCGCTGGTACACCTCGTGACGCAGGAGGGCGACACGCCGGAACTGGTGTTCTCGCACATCGCGTTTCGCACCGGAAAAGATGCGGCCGACGTGCTGGCCGCGGTGCGTGAAAGCGGTATCCCGCACCAGGTAAGAAAACACCCCGCGCGGCCTGCCGCACAGATATTCGTGCAGTTGCCGGGCGGGGTGGTGGTGGAGCTGGAAGCGCCAATGTCCGGTCCGCTGGAAGCGGCGCGCGAGTACGAGTAAAGCAGCGGCGTCAGGCGCCGGCCTGCTGGGCGTACTTCCAGCCTAGTTCGGCCATCGGGCGGGCGCGCTTGCCTGCTTCGAGTGCCTGCGCCGAAGACGCCGTGCCATCCACCACGCGCTTCATGATCCCCTGCAGGATGCCGGCAATGCGGAACATGTTGTAGGCGAGGTAGAAGTTCCAGTCGCCCGTGATGCGGCGGCCGGTGCGTTCTTCGTATTGGCGGATGTACTCGGCTTCCGTGGGAATGCCGAGTGCGGCGAAGTCCAGACCCGCCACGCCACGGAACTGCCCCGGCTCGATGTGCCAGCTCATGCAGTGGTAGCTGAAGTCAGCCAGCGGATGGCCCAGCGTCGACAGTTCCCAATCCAGAATGGCCAGCACACGGGGCTCGGTCGGGTGGAAGATCAGGTTGTCGAGCCGATAGTCACCGTGAACGATGCTGGTGATTTCGTCGGCTTCTTGCGGTACGTGCTTCGGCAGCCATTCGATCAGGTTGTCCATTGCCGGAATTGATTCGGTTTCCGACAGCTTGTACTGCTTGCTCCAGCGCTCGATCTGGCGTGCGAAATAGTTGCCGGGTTTGCCGTAATCGGCCAGGCCGATGGCGGCGTAGTCGACCCTGTGCAGTGCGGAGATGACGCGGTTCATCTCGTCATAGATGGCAGTGCGCTCGGCGGGCTCCATGCCGGGCAGGGCCTGATCCCACAGCACGCGGCCCTGCACGAATTCCATGATGTAGAAGGCGCGGCCGATCACGGCTTCGTCTTCGCACAGCGCATACATCCTGGCGACAGGCACGTCGGTCTTGGCCAGTGCATCCATCACCCGGTACTCGCGTTCGATGGCGTGTGCGGATGGCAGCAGCTTTGCCTTCGGCCCGGGCTTGGCGCGCATCACGTACGTGCGCGACGGCGTGATCAGCTTGAACGTCGGGTTCGACTGGCCGCCCTTGAACTGCTCAACCGTGAGCGGGCCGGCAAAGCCTTCAACGTGTTCGCGCATCCACGCCTCCATCGCGCCGATGTCGAACTTCTGCTGATCCGCTACCGGGCGCGTGCCCTCGAAGGCTGAGAAATCCTGCTGGTCTGTCTGTGCCATGGGTGTGTCTCCGAATCTTGTTGGGTATCTGGAAAATTCAGGCAGCTGGCTGGCGATGCTGGAGGTATTGCTGCAGCAGCACCTCCATCGTCGTCAGCCGCGAGCCGAGATGCGTAGGCGAGGGCGCCGAGAAATTGCTCATGCGCAGCACCCAGTCGGTCGGGGCATCGCCAACGTCGAGCACGTTGATGCAGCCGGCGGTCTGCGCGAGGCTGCCGAAGAACACGCGCTCGCCGCCGGTGATGGCGTGCGAGAGGATCGCGCGGTTGGTGCCGCCATGCAGCACCAGCAGCACGGTGTCCCAGTCGGTTTGCGCGCGCAGCTGAGCGATTGGCGGAATCACCCGGTCAAGAAATTCGCCGATGCTCTCACCGTTGAGGAAGCGCCGGTCTTCCGACACCGTGCCTTCAAACGCGCCGATAAACGCTTGCGCGAGTTCATGCTCGGGAATCTCCGCCAGCTTGCCGCCGCGGATCTCCTGCAGCTCGGGCCAGTGTTCAAGCGCGATGCCGCGCTCCTGCATCGCTGGCATCTCGGCCAGCACACGCTGCGCGGTTTCGACCGTGCGCGGCAGGCCGCTGACGATCACGCGGTCGAAGACGATGTTTTCGTCGGCAAAGATCTTGCCCGCAGCGGTGGCTTGGCTGCGACCAAGTTCGTTGAGCGGCACGGCCTCGGGCGAGGGAATGGGGCGGCCGGTTTCGTCAAAGTACGTCACGGCGCCATGACGCATCAGATAGACGCGTCGGCGCTGGGGTGTCGGGAAGGGAACCATGCGGGCCGGAAATTAGCGGTATTGAGGTTTGCGCTTTTGCAGGAACGCCGAGATGCCTTCGTTGCCGTCGGCGTGGTGCAGCGCTTCGACAAAGCTGTGCTGCTCGGCCTTGAGGTGATCGTGCAGCGAGGCGTCTTCGGCGTGGGTGATCAGGCCCTTGATGCGGCCCACGGCATGCGGTGATTGCGCTGCGAGTTTTTCCGCCAGTGCCAAAGCATGGTCCAGCGCCTCGCCGGGTTTGACCACTTCGTTGATGAGGCCGAAGTGCGCCAGCCGCTCCGCGCCAACGGGCTTGCCGAGCATGATGATTTCGCTCGCCAGCGGGCGCGGCAGGAAGCGCGCGATGTGCCACGAGCCACCGCCGTCCGGCGTGAGTGCCACGTTCACGTACGCCATCACGAACTTCGCATCCGATGCGGCAATGGCAAAGTCGCACGCCAGCACCAGCGAGAAACCTGCGCCGGCTGCCGGGCCTTCCACTGCGGCAATCACCGGCTTGGGAAACGTGCGGATCGTCTCGATCCAGTGGTTGAGCGCGTCGATGCCTTCTTCCTGAACGCTTCTCGGTTTGCTCCGGTTTTCCAGCAGGCGGTTCAGGTTGCCGCCCGCACAGAAGGCATTGCCTGCGCCCGTGAAGATGACAGCGCGGATCTCGTTGTCGTTGGCGGCGCGGTCGAGCGCTTCCATCGACGCGGTGTACATCACCGGGTCCAGCGCGTTGCGTGCGTCTGGGTTGGACAGCGTCAGCACCAGCGTCGAGCCGATGCGTTTGGAGAGCAATTGCGCGGTCATGGCGGCCTCGTCAGAGTAAGCAGCAATCAGGCATCAGGCGTGAGCAGCGACATGCCCAGACGGGCGCGGCGCAGCAGCCACGGGCTCGGGCGATAACGCGGGTCGCCATAGAGCGTGTAGAGGTTTTGCAGGACTTCCAGGATGGCGTTCGTGCCCAGCGTATTGCCGAGTGCCAATGGCCCTTGCGGATAACCGAGACCCAGAGTGACGGCGAGATCGATGTCCGTGGGCGTAGCAATGCGCTGCTGTGCGATGTCGCACGCGATGTTGACGATGCATGCGACGATGCGCTGCGCGACAAAGCCGCCCGAGTCCCGGATCACCGTGACGGGCACCCCGTCGGACGCGAGCAAGCCGTGTGCGGCATCGCGGTAGGCCGCATCTGTGGCGGGTGTGGTCATCAGCGTGCGGCGCTTGGTGGCGGCAAACGGATAGAGCGTGTCGAGCGCCACGGTGCGGCGTGCGTCGAGCCCTTCGGCGGCCACGCAGGCCGTGGCATCCAGGCCGCGCGGCGTGACGATGATCAGCGCATCGGCGGACGGTTTGGAACCGGCTTCGGGCGTGATGCCCAGATCAAGCAACAGGCGCTGCGCTGCGGCGTGGCCGGCGTCATGCGCGCGGCTGATCCACACCGAAGATGGACGCGCAGAAGGTGCAGGCGTCTCAGCGGGGACTTGCTTCTGTCCTTCCGGATAGCGGTAGAACCCTTCGCCCGTCTTGCGGCCCAGAATGCCGCCCGCAAAGCGCACCGCCGTGATTTGCGACGGACGATAGCGTGGCTCGTCGTAGAACTGGCGGTAGACCGATTCCATCACCGGATGCGAGACATCCAGCCCTGTCAGGTCCATCAACTCGAACGGCCCCATGCGGAAGCCGGCCTGCTCGCGCATGATGGCATCGATGTCCGCATACGCCGCCACACTTTCCTGGGCCACGCGCAGGCCCTCGGTGTTCATGCCGCGCCCGGCGTGGTTGACGATGAAGCCCGGCATGTCGATGCAGCGCACGGCGGTGTGGCCCATGCGCTTGGCCAGTGCGGCCAGGGCGTCACCGGTAGCGGGCGCGCTGCGCAGGCCGTCGATGACTTCGACCACCTTCATCAGCGGCACCGGGTTGAAGAAGTGAAAGCCTGCGACGCGTTCGGGGTGCTTGCATGTCGCGGCAATCGCGGTGATCGACAGCGACGATGTATTCGACGCCAGGATGGCATCTGCGCGGACGATGTTTTCGAGCTGACGGAAGAGGTCGCGTTTGACGTCCAGCTTCTCGACGATGGCCTCGACCACAAGATCGCAGTCGGCCAGGTCGGTCAGGGCGCCTGCCGGAGTCAGTCGGGCGATTGTGGCGTCGGCGTCATCCGCTGTGAGCTTGCCCTTGGCGGCCAGCTTGGCCAGCGTGTCGGCCAGCGCCGTGCGCGCCGTTTCCACGGCTTGCGGGTTGGCGTCGAACAGTTTGACGCGCAAACCGGCCTGGGCCGCGATCTGCGCAATACCGCGCCCCATGGCGCCCGTGCCCACAATCCCGATAGTCTGCATATGAAATCCGCTGCGATCGAAAGAAGTCTGGCTAAAATAGCACGAGCGTGCGATTTCTGGCATCCGCACCGACCATAACGGACGGCCAAATTACCAAGGAGACGGCTTCATGCTGACGCTATACGGTTTTTCTGCGAGCAACTACTACAACAAGGTCAAGCTCGCGCTGATGGAAAAGGGAATTGCGTTTGAGGAATCGCTGCGCTGGCCGGACCAGACCGACGGTGAGGTTTCGCCGCTGCACAAGGTGCCGTATCTGGTGGGTGAGGACGGTGGAATGTGCGAATCGCAGGTCATCATCGATTATCTGGAAGCGCGCTACCCGCAACATCCGCTGATTCCAGCCGATCCGTTCAAGGCGGCCAAGGTGCGGGAAATTGTGGCGTTTCTGGAGCTGCACCTGGAGCTGGTCGCGCGCCAGCTGTTTCCCGAAGCGTTCTTCGGCGGCAAGATCAGCGACAACCTGAAAGTGAAGGTGCGCGAACAACTGCAGAAGAACATCCCGGCGGCGGCCAAGCTGTTCAAGTTCTCGCCGTATGTGGCGGGTGACACGTTCACCATTGCGGACTGCGCGGCCATTGTGCATTTCCCGCTGGTCAGCCAGGCCACCAAGATCATCTACGGTGAAGACCTGCTGGCGCAGGTCGAGGGCGTCAAGCCTTACCTGGCCAAGATGGCCGAGAACCCCAACGTGCAGAAGGTGCGGGCGGACAGCAAGGCCAATCTGGAACAGATGCTGGCGCACTACGCCAGCAAGCGCTGATCGGCTCCTGCGTAACTTTCTTACACCTTCGACAAACGCTCCAGGGCAACTTGGAGCGTTTCGTCTTTCTTGGCAAAGCAAAAGCGCACCACGCCCGATTCGTGCGGCTGCGAGTAAAACGCCGATACGGGAATCGCCGCCACGCCAATCTCGCCCGTGAGCCACTTGGCGAACTCGGCCTCGGGCAGATCGGAGATGGCGCTGTAGTCGACGCACTGGAAGTACGTGCCCTGGCAGGGCAGCAGCTTGAAGCGCGTCTTCTCCAACCCCGCGCGGAACAAGTCGCGCTTGTGCTGGTAGAACGACGGCAGCTCCAGATACGGACGCGGATCCGCCATGTAGTTCGCCAGGCCGTGCTGCATTGGCGTGTTGACGGTGAACACGTTGAACTGGTGCACCTTGCGGAACTCCGCCATGAGCGCGGCAGGCGCGGCCACGTAGCCGACCTTCCAGCCCGTCACGTGATACGTCTTGCCGAAGCTCGACACCACGAAGGCGCGCCGCGCCAGCTCCGGAATGCGCGCGACGGACGCATGCTGCACGCCGTCGTACACCATGTGCTCGTACACCTCGTCCGAGAGCAGCAGCACGTTGGTGGGCGCCAGGATCTCGGCCAGCTTTTGCATGTCGTCCGCATGCCAGACCGTGCCGGTCGGGTTATGCGGCGTGTTGAGCATGATCAGGCGCGTGCGCGGCGTGATGGCCGCTGCGAGCGTGTCGAACGGGATGCGGAAGTCCGGCGCGTTCAGCGTGATCGGCACCACCTTGCCACCCGCCAGTTCAATCGACGGGATGTAGCTGTCGTACGTCGGCTCGAAGACGATGACTTCATCGCCCGGATGCACGCAGCACAGCACCGTGGTCAGCAGCGCCTGCGTGGCGCCGGCGGTGACGGTGATCTCGCGGTCGGCATCGTAAGTGTGACCGTACAGATTGGCGATCTTCGCGGCAATGGCCTGGCGCAGTGCGGGTACGCCCGTCATCGGTGGGTATTGGTTCAGGCCCGCGCGCATGGCATCGGACACCGCATCGACGATGCGCGGGTCGCAATCGAAATCCGGGAAGCCCTGGCCCAGGTTGACGGCCTGCTTTTCCACGGCCAGCGCCGACATCACGGTGAAGATGGTAGTGCCGACATTCGGTAACCGCGAGGGCGGCGGCGCGATGGGCGCGAGCGATTCAACAGTGGTCATGACAAGACGGCTTCAGGCTTGATTTGGGGTGGCAGCGAGGGCAGCGGTTTCCAACTGGACCAGCGCGACGAACTGCTTGGGCGGCAGCACCGCCACGTCGCAATACTTGGCCATGCGTCGCTTGAGCTTGAGCACGGCGCGGTCCTTGGAAACGAGATAGGCAACGCCGGCGGCATCGGCCAGCGCGAGAAATTTCTGGTCGTCGCGATCCTTGCATCGCGGGACGAACGCTTCGCCTTGCGTGCGGGCGGCTTCTTCAGGATCGGCAACGGACCGTGTCACGCGATCGACCCACGCCAGAGCGGCTTGCGCGTCGACGGCGTAATGCGCGAATTGCGGGTAATCCAGCACGCGGCGCAGTTCTTCGCGGCAGGCGGGGCTGATGATGGCGTCCAGCCGGCCGGCATCAAGCGCAGCGCGGATCGGTCGCGCAACCGCATCGTCGAAGATCAGGATGTCGACCCAGATGTTGGAGTCCAGCACCACGCGCGGGGCCAGAGCCTGGGTGGAGTGGGCGAGGGCGGCAGCGTCTGCCATTCGATACAATTCCAGACTTGTGAACCGCGATTCTGACATGATCATCGTCCTCTCGCCGGCCAAGTCGCTCGACTACGACACACCGCCGCGCACCAAGACCCACACGCTGCCCGATTTCATCGCGCGCTCCGCAGAACTCATTGAAGTGCTTCGCAAGCTGTCGCCAGCCCAGATCGGCACGCTGATGCACATTTCCGACCCGTTGGCGGCGCTCAATGCCACGCGCTATGCGGATTGGTCGTCCGAATTCACCGCCGAGAACAGCAAGCAGGCCGCGCTGGCTTTCGACGGCGATGTCTACGGCGGGCTCGACGCCAATTCGCTGGCGGTCGACGATCTGCAGTTCGCGCAGAAGCATCTGCGGATTTTGTCGGGGCTGTACGGCGTGTTGCGCCCGCTCGACTGGATGCAGCCGTATCGCCTGGAAATGGGCACGCGCCTGGCCAATCCGCGCGGCAAGGATTTGTACGCCTTCTGGGGCGACGACGTGACGCTCGCACTCAACAAGCTCTTCAAGCAGGACGACGACCCCGTGCTCGTGAATCTTGCTTCTGAAGAATATTTCAAGGTGGTGCGGCCCAAAGTGCTCAAGGCGCGCATCGTCACACCGGTTTTTGAAGACTGGAAGAACGGGCAGTACAAGATCATCTCGTTCTACGCAAAGCGTGCACGCGGTCTGATGGCGCGCTACGCGATCGAGCACCGGATCACCGATCCGCGCAAGCTCAAGGCGTTCGATGTCGACGGCTATGCCTTTGTCGCTGCCGATTCCGACGACGAGCGCTGGGTCTTCCGGCGCAAGCTCACCTGATGACAGGATCCGACATGACAGCCACTCAGCCGCACATCTCCAGCGCGTTCGACAGCGGCGCCATCGAAATCGTCGATGCCGCACGCGCCGATGCCATTCGCCTGCGCATTCGCCGCGATTCGCACGCAGACTTCATGCAGTGGTTCCACTTCCGGCTGCAAGGCGTGCAGGGCCAAACCTGCAAACTCGCGCTGGAAAACGCCGGTGAATGCACCTACGCCGCCGGCTGGAAAGACTACCGTGCCGTCGCCTCGTACGACCGCGAGCACTGGTTTCGTGTGCCGACACGCTATGACGGCAAGATGATGACCATCGAGGTGACCCCCGAGCATGACAGCATCTGGTTTGCATACTTCGAGCCGTACTCGGATGAGCGCCACCTCTCGCTCGTGGCCGCCGCGCAAACGAAGCCGGGTGTGCGCACGCAACGCTTGGGACAAACGGTGCAGGGCCGTGACATGACCAGCATCACCGTCGGCGAACCTGGCCGCGGCAAGAAGAACGTGTGGATCATCGCGCGTCAGCATCCGGGCGAGACGATGGCCGAGTGGTTCGTTGAGGGCCTGCTTGCGCGTCTGACGCGTCAAGATGCCTGGAGCGGCGATCCGATCGGCCGTGTGCTTGCCGAGCGCGCCGTCTTCCATATCGTGCCGAACATGAACCCGGACGGCTCGTCGCTGGGCAATCTGCGCACCAACGCGGCCGGCGCCAACCTGAATCGCGAGTGGATGGAGCCCGACGCCCAGCGCAGTCCCGAAGTGCTGGCTGTGCGTCAGGCCATCGAGCAGACCGGCGTCGACCTCTTCTTCGACATCCATGGCGATGAGGCGCTGCCTTATGTGTTCGTGGCGGGCAGTGAAATGCTGCCGGGCTTTACCGATGCGCAGCGTGCTGATCAGGACCGCTTTGTCGCAGCTTTCCTGCGCGCGTCACCGGATTTCCAGACGCGATACGGCTACGAGGCCAGCAAGTACCACGAAGACGCGCTGAAGCTCGCTTCCAAGTACGTCGGCCACACCTATGGGTGCCTGTCGTTGACGCTGGAAATGCCGTTCAAGGACAACGCCAACCTGCCCGATGCACGCGCGGGCTGGGACGGCGCCCGCAGCGCCGCGTTGGGCGCGGCCATGCTGCAGGCGATCCTGGAGTATCTCGGCTGAAGATAAGCGCTGCGCCGCCTGTGTGGGCGGCGCGCTGCGCTTAGTTGGAGGACGACTTCTTCGTCGTCTTTTTGGCCGTCGATTTGCTTGCGGTCGTCGACTTTGTCTTGGCCGTGCTGCTGCCCTTGGCGGACTTGGCCGTCGCTTTCGTCGAGGCCTTGCCCTTGGCCGCGCTCTTGCCGTGTGCCGCCGCACTGGTCGTGCAGCGATGTCCGCGGCGGCAGTGCGTACGCGCTTTCGACGACGAAGGTGCAGCGGCTGGCGCGGCGAACGGCTGGCCATTGGCGTCGAGCAGCTCATACGCCAGCATCATCCCTTCGTCATACCCGCAGCGCACGCGCACTGGCTCCCATTGGTCATTGCCCGTGCCGCGCTTGTGCACGGCGGCATTGAAGCTGACCACGCTGGACACCTTGATCGCGCCTTGCTTGCTGGACGAGAAGCGGGAGTCCCACGGTTCGACCTTGGCTTGGTCGTTGGAGAGCGCGCCGGTTGGCAGGCGGAACTGGTCGAAATTGGTTGAGCGCGGGATGATCCAGCTCGCATGCGCAGCGCAGTCGGCCACGTCGGGGCGGGCCCCTTCCGATTGAATCAGGCGGTCACGGGTTTGTGCGCGGTATTCGGACAAGCTCATCTTGTCCTTGGAGGGCAGATTGACCGTCGTGGTGCCGCTGCTATTGGTCGCGTCGAAGACGATGGGCGGCGTGGTCGGGACGGGCTGAGTGGCCGGCTTGGCTGGCGCGGCGGGGATGGTCGGCGTGGCGTTGGTGGCCTGGGTCGACCCATCGGTCGGTTCAGTCTGCAGGTTGGAGCAGGCGGCCAGCAAAGCGACGACGCCGAGACAAAGTAGTTTGGGTCGCAACATCACGAGTTACAGGGTGTCGGCGTGGAAATCGCCATGATAGAGGAAAGCTAAGGATGAAAGTTCCTGCTAGTTACCCCAATGCGTCCCCAACGCGGCACATCCGGCGGATTTGCTGTAACAGTGCGTTACGGCAAGGTGTTGGTTACCAAGTGATCATCATTGCTTGGTGAACAACCACGCGAGCGACCATTCGTCGGTGCGCGCCTCGTAGCGGATGCCCTTGCGCATGGCCCACGTGGCCAGTTGGTGATGCGACGGGATGATCGCGTAGTCGGTCTGCGCAAAGCGCGCCGCGATCTTGGCGGCCTGCTCGTGTGCCTGTTCGCTCGAGACCGTCGACAGCGATGTCTGCACCAGTTTGTCCAGTTCCGGATTGCTGTAGCGGCCCCAGTTCCACGAGCCGTAGCCGGTTTGCGGGTTGGGCGTGCCGAGGATGCTGCGCAGCGCCACATCGGCCGCCACCGAGCCCCAGCCGAGCATCATGAACGAGAACTCGCCCTGACGCGCGCGCGAGAAATACGCCGCCACCGGCAGCGTTTCCACCTTCGTCTGAATGCCGATGCGCGTGAGCAGCTGTGCGGTGGTTTGCGCGACCTGCGCATCATTCAGATAGCGGTTGTTGGTGGCGTGCAGCGTGAGTCCGAAGCCGTCCGGATAGCCCGCCTCGGCAAGCAGTTTTTTCGCACGAGCCGGGTCATAGGCAATTGGCTTGCCGCCCGGATGCCCGAAGATCTGCGGCGACACGATGCTCGATGCCACTACGCCCTGGCCCTCAAGCACGCGGCTGACGATGGCATCGCGGTTGATGGCCAGTGCGATAGCCTCACGCACGCGGTGGTCCTTGAGCGGGTTCTTGGCCAGCGGCTTGCCAGACTTGTCAGTCACGAACGGCGACACATCGCGGCTCTGGTCCATCTGCCAGAAAATCGTGCGCCACGACACCTGCTGTTCGAGGTGGAACCTCGGGTCCTGCTTGATGCGCGGGACGTCCGCAGCCGGTACGGCCTCGACGACATCCACATCGCCCGAAAGCAGCGCGGCCGTGCGCGCGGCATTGTCGGTGATGATCTTGAAGGTCACCTTGTCCCACTGCGGCACGCGGCCCCAATAGTGCGGGTTCTTCTTCAACACGATTTCCTGCCCGCGCGTGAAGTGGTCGAACAGGAACGGTCCCGTGCCGATCATGGTGCGGCCCGCATCAAAGTCTGCCTGCGCCGCGTTGGCCACTTTCTTCGGGATGATGGGCAGGCTGTTCAGATCGTTCGGGATGCTCGCGTAATTGGGCGTCGACAACTTCAGCCGCACTGTGAGCGGATCGACGATCTGTACGTCGGTAATTGACTTGGTATAGCTGGTGAACGGGCCCGGGCTATTGGTCAGCCGCGCCGGACGCTCGATCGATGCCTTCACGTCTTCGCCGGTGAACGGCGTGCCGTCGCTCCACTTCACGTTGGGGCGCAGCTTGATCTCCCACGTGTTGGCATCGACAGGTTTCCACGAGGTCGCCAGGCCGGGCGTGTAGCGGCCGTTCTTGTCGAGGAAGACCAGCGACTCGAAGATGTGCAGCGCCATGGCGTTATTGGGGCCGGCGTTGTTCCATTGCGGGTCCATCGAAGTGACGTCGGCGGACAGGCCGATGCGCAGGTCGTCGGCTTGCGCGGCGAACGGTATTGCGGCAGCCGCAGCCAGCGCGCAAGCGGCAAGGTTGCGGATCAGGGCGCGGATGGGAACACACAAGAGGGGACGGGTTGTCATCGGGGGGCTCCTGGGGTTCGGGCAATGATGCATGTGGCGGAAGATCGTCATTGTGCCGCAGCCCGGCCGGGCACGTGCGACGCAAACCGACAATCAATATGAACGATGGCGGAGCAATAAAAAAGCCACCCGGAGGTGGCTTTGATAACGTGCGTTGCCGATCAGTGGAACAGCGGCTGCTGTGTCGGCGCGTCTTCCGGCATTTCTGCGTGGACGATTTCGGCCGCGCGGTCTGCGTAGAGCGGGGCGCCGCAATCTTCGCAGTACTCCGGCTCGAAGAGCTGGCCGTGGCGGAAGATGTCTTCGATGCCGCAGGCGCGCAACTCGTCGCAGATCTGCTCGAGCGGACTGCCCGGTTCGCCTTCCGCGGTGACATCCGTGGCTCCACCATCGCGGCCGTACACGGGCCAGACGATGCCGTAGATGAGTTCTTTCTCGCCGCGCACCGTGAACGCTACGCGATATTCCTCGATCTGCTCTTCGCCGAATGCGCCGATGATGGCGCCGAACCGGTTGGCCGGCATATCGAGCGCGCCCTGCAGGTAGTTGACAGCAGCGCGGACGGTCAGCGGGCGGATCTGCTTGTCGGACTCGCGGCAGGACAGGAAGAATGCGTCGGGCAGCAGCAGGTCGAACTCGCAGCCAGGCATCAGTGTTGAGATGGTCGGCGTGACTTGCTCGCGCCATTGCTCCAGGCAGGCGGAGCGCTCTGCGTGGTGCTCCTTGGCGTCTTCCTGCCAGCGGAACAGCGCCTGGCCGTGTTGTGCGACGACGATCGCCACCAAGTAGCGCGGATCGGCCAGGATCGGTGCCGTCTCGGGCATATCGCGCAATTCGACCTTTGCCGGCTGGCCCGACAGCGCATAGGCCGCCAGCTTGTGCGTGAGCGCAAAGGTGTCGGAATGGGTGCGCGGCAGCTGGTCGATGCTGTACAGATACGGCGCGAGCGCCACGCGGGCGTTTGAAGCCATCACGTGGGCCTGCAGGTGCACCTGTAGCGTCTGCGCCATCTCGGGCTTGATCGTGCCCGACGGGATCATGTAGCGCGTGTGTGCCAGGATGGGCGCTGCAATCAGCAACGCGTCATATTCGACGCCGCCCGAGCTGAGGATGGCCGATTCGGCCAGTGTCTCGGCCTGTTCGGCCAGCACGTCGGAAGCTTCCTCGTTGTGTTTGAAAAGATGGTCTAACGCGGCGTCGAGCGCGGTCTGGCTGCCGTTCTTGAGCAGCCGGGAAAGACGTTCGGACAGCCTTTGTTCCCAATAGACGTCTTCGATGCGGCTGCCTGACGCGTCGAGCGCCAGCGCATCGGCCACCAGCCGTTCTGCATCGGGGGAAAGACGTTGGGGAGCCTTGGAGCGGAATCCTGCCATGCTGTGCCGTACCGGTCGTTGGAACAATGAAAGGGGCGTTATTTTACCCTTGTACGCTGCTGCGCGACGCCTATTACGAAACGCATAGGCGAAAACGTTAAGGCTTGGCCGCAGGCGCCGATGCTCCCGCTGCCACGCTGCTTGCGGCCGCAGGTATGGAAGCCGTTGTGGGTTCTGATGCGGCCGGCGCGCTGGCTGGTGCCGTGCGCGTCGCGGCAACCGGCTCGGAAGCAGCCAACGGCGGTGGCGGGGGCACAGGCGCAGCTGCTACAGCGGCGGCTGAGGTCTGGGCGTCGGTCTGCGGTGCCTTGACCAAGATGTAGAAAACGGCAGCCGCCACGACGATGAAAGCTAGTACCACTTGGGCCATGGGTGCGGGACTCCAGCAATGAGACGACCAGGCGAGGGCGGACGGCAATTTCGACACCACCAGGGCGAGCACATCACGCGGCCTATTCGGCACACTGTACCAAAGCCTGCTCCCTGATTGGAGCATCGTCACCTTGTTTGATTCGGCAGGCAATAAAAAAAACCGGCTCCGAAGAGCCGGTTTCAGTCCTGCACTAACGCAGCGTAATGGCGTGAAGCTTAAGCCGCCAGCAGCTGACGCAGCACGAACGGCAGGATACCGCCGTGCTTGTAGTAGTCGACTTCGATCGGCGTGTCGATGCGCAGCAGCACCTGTGCACGGGCGGTCTCGCCGTCTGCGCGGTGGATCACAAGGGTGACATCCTGTTGCGGCTTGATTTCGCCGTCCAGGCCTTCGATGTCGAAGGTCTCGTCGCCCACGATGCCGAGCGATTGGGCCGAGTCGTTGTCCTTGAATTGCAGCGGAAGTACGCCCATGCCGACCAGGTTCGAACGGTGAATACGCTCGAAACTGCGTGCGATCACGGCCTTCACGCCCAGCAGCTGCGTGCCCTTAGCGGCCCAGTCGCGCGAGCTGCCCGTGCCGTACTCTTCGCCACCGAACACGACCGTCGGCGTGCCTTCGGCGATGTACTTCATGGCAGCGTCGTAGATCGACATTTGTTCGCCGCTTGGCTGGAACAGCGTTTCGCCGCCTTCCACGCGCGAACCGTCAGCCTTGGCCGGGATCATCAGGTTCTTGATGCGCACGTTGGCGAACGTGCCGCGCATCATCACTTCATGGTTGCCGCGGCGGGAGCCGTAGCTGTTGAAATCGGCCTTGAGCACGCCGTTGGCCAGCAGGTACTTGCCGGCCGGCGAAGTTTCCTTGATCGACCCGGCCGGGGAGATGTGGTCGGTCGTCACGGAATCGCCAAACACCCCCAGCGCGCGCGCGCCCTTGACCGATGCCGAGGCAGCAGCCGGCGTCATACCGAAGCCTTCGAAGAACGGCGGCTCGGCGATGTACGTCGACTTCGGCCAGTCGTAGACCTGGCCCTTCGTGCCCTTGACGTTGGCCCACAGCTTGGACGGCTTCTTGACCTGTTCGTAGTTCGTGCGGAACGTGTCGGCGTTCATCGCGAACTTCATCAGCTTGGCGATCTCGTCCGAGGTCGGCCAAATGTCGCCCAGATACACGTCCTTGCCGTTCTTGCCCTTGCCGACCGGCTCGGTCATCAGGTCGCGCGTCACGTTGCCGGCGATTGCGTAAGCGACGACCAGCGGCGGCGAGGCCAGGAAGTTGGCGCGGATGTTCGGGTGAATGCGCGCTTCAAAGTTGCGGTTGCCCGACAGCACGGCGGCAGCAACGATGTCGTTCTTCACGATGGCTTCGTTGAGTTCCGGCGTCAGATCGCCGGCGTTGCCGATACAGGTCGTGCAGCCGTATGCCGTTACGCCAAAGCCCAGCTTCTCCAGGTACGGCAGAAGGCCGGCGGCTTCCAGATACTTCGTCACCACACGGCTTCCCGGGGCGAGCGACGTCTTGATGTGCGGCGCGACCTCCAGGCCCGCTTCGACAGCCTTCTTGGCCAGCAGGCCCGCCGCCAGCAGCACGCTCGGATTCGAGGTGTTCGTGCAAGAGGTGATGGCTGCGATCAGCACGTCGCCGCTCTTCACGTCGACGCCGTTGGTGGTCGTGAAGGTCTTGTCGAGGTCTTCCGATTTCTTGTTGAAACCGTTTTCCGCGACCGGCTTCGAGAACAGCGACGAGAACGTCGACTTCACGTTGCCGATTTCGATACGGTCTTGCGGGCGCTTCGGGCCAGCCAGCGACGGGGCCACCGTGGCCAGATCCAGCGTCAGCGTTTTGGTGTAGTCGATTTCGCCGGCCTTCGGCACGCCAAACAGCTTTTGCGCCTTGAAGTAGCCTTCGAACGCGGCGATTTCTTCCTTCGTGCGGCCCGTGCCCTTGAAATAATCGATGGTCTTGTCGTCCACCGGGAAGAAGCCCATCGTGGCGCCGTATTCCGGAGCCATGTTGCCGATCGTGGCGCGGTCCGGCAGCGACAGGCTGGCCGTGCCTTCGCCGAAGAACTCGACGAACTTGCCGACGACCTTCTCCTTGCGCAGCATTTCGGTAATCGTGAGCACCAGGTCGGTGGCCGTGCAGCCTTCGCGCAGGCGCCCCTTCAGCTCAACGCCCACGACGTCCGGCGTCAGGAAATACACCGGCTGGCCCAGCATGCCGGCCTCGGCCTCGATGCCGCCCACGCCCCAGCCCACCACGCCAATACCGTTGATCATGGTGGTGTGGCTGTCGGTGCCGACCAGCGTATCCGGGTAGTAGACGCCGCCCTTCTTATGGACGCCGCGCGCCAGGTATTCCAGGTTGACCTGGTGGACGATGCCGAAGCCCGGCTGCACCACGCCAAACGTGTCGAACGCCTGCATGCCCCACTTCATGAACTGGTAGCGCTCGTTGTTGCGCGAGAATTCCAGCTTCATGTTCAGGTCCAGCGCCTTCTTCTCGCGGAAGTGGTCGATCTGCACCGAGTGGTCCACCACCAAGTCGACCGGCACCAGAGGCTCGATCTTCTTGGGGTTCTTGCCCATGCGCTCGGCCACGTTGCGCATGGCGGCCAGGTCAGCCAGCAGCGGCACGCCCGTAAAGTCCTGCAGCACCACGCGGGCAACCACGAACGGGATTTCATCAACGCGCTCGGCGTTGGGCTTCCAGTTGGCCAGTTGCGCAACGTGCTCTTCGGTCACCTTCTTGCCGTCGCAGTTGCGCAGCACGGACTCCAGCACGATGCGGATCGACACCGGCAGGCGCTCGATCGCCACGCCCAGTTCCTTGCCCAGTTGCGGCAGGGAGTGGAACTTGCCGGTCTGGCCGCCGTTGATCTTAAATTCCTTGAGTGTTTTTTTCAGATTGTGGGGCATGGCATGACTCCAAGGCTTGAGGATTGCGCGGGGTGCCGGGGCGCCCCTTGCGGATACATCAAATCGACAAAATCAATCACGTACAAACCGACAAACGCGTTGACCGGCCTGGCTTCTGACCGGTCGGGTAATCCGCCACGACCCCGCTGAACGTCTTGCCGCCGTTGATGCGGGCGGTGATGCCATGGGCGATCGGACGCTTCTTGGCATCGTGGTCATTCGTGGTGAAAGGCTGGTCTTCCACGCGGGCAATGTTCATGCGCAGCACATTGGTGCGCTGACCGCGGGCGATGGCATCTTGGTGATCTTCGATTGCCTTGCGGCCGAAGAGGGGCGTGCCTGGAGCCGTCGTGCCCGTCGTGCCATCTGACAGGACGGTCCCAGACACAAAAGGCCCACGGAGCCCGGCGCATCCAGACAAGGTCACATCGTCGACGATGACCTTGTCCAGATTCGTGCGGATGTTCGCAACCGGTGCGGACATGGGCGGCTCCTGTAGGCCTTTTGCGCGATATCGCGTTATTGCTGGGCCGGTTGGGCTGCGCCCGGCGCAGGGGCCGGAGCGGGGGGCGGGCTGTCCGGCGCCATCAGCGGCAGGCCGGCCGGAGCGCGCAGGGCGCCCGCTTGCGTCGGGGCCGGTGCGCCGGCAGCCATTTCGGCGGTCTGGCACTCATCGGCCAGACGGTGGCCTTCGTTGCGGTCGAACAGCATGGCCTTGGCAGGGATCACCACCAGATCCATCCCGGTCTTCTGATCGAAGTAACGGTCGGCGCCCGTGCGGGTCATCTGGCGCGGCAGCAGGTAGTTCTTGCCCTTCCAGTACATCGTAATGATCTGATCGCGCGCCATGTCGCCCTTGAGGTACATCTCGTTGCCAAGCTCGCACTTCCATTCGACGCCTTCCGGCTTGACGGCAGCAACAGGCGCGGCCTTCTTGGCGGCATGCTTCTTGGTCCAAGTCTTCTTTGCCGGAGCCTTCTTGGCAGCCGGCTTCTCTGGGGCCTGAGCGGCTGCATATTGCGATGCAGCCAGCGAAAGAACGCCAGCACAGGCGCCCACGATGAATTTGTTCATAGGGTTTCCTTCGGTAAGACAGAGTGGGGGAGGCGGCTGCCAGGCCACGGAACGCCACGGCATTTCGCACACCGGCCGGTATTTTGACCGATTTGGACGCTGCGCCCAACGTTCTGTTACATGCTTGCCCGACCGCTCCGCCAAAAGGGGGTGTCGTGCTTGCGCCAGCGCCGTTTTTCGGGTTGTTCCCGGGCAGCTTGCCCCCGCAGTTTTGCCTTCCGTTCTCCTTGTTTGCGTTGGTGTGGATCTTGGCCCGGCTCAACCGCGATTCTGTGCGAACAGCGCGTCCAGCTTGGCTTCGTAATCGTGGTAACCAATGCTGTCGTACAGCTCCATGCGCGTCTGCATGGTGTCGACAACATTCTGCTGCGTGCCATCGCGGCGAATGGCGGCGTAGACATTCTCGGCGGCCTTGTTCATCGCGCGGAATGCCGACAGCGGATACAGGATCATCGACACGCCTGCGGTGGCCAGCTCATCGCGTGTGAAGAGCGGCGTCTGCCCAAATTCGGTGATGTTGGCCAGCACCGGCACCTTCACCGCGTCGGCAAACTTGCGGTACATCGACAGTTCCGTCATCGCCTCGGGAAAGATCGCGTCGGCGCCGGCTTCCACGCAGGCCACGGCACGTTCGAGGGCGCGGTCAAAGCCTTCGACGGCCAGGGCATCGGTGCGGGCCATGACGACAAAGCTGGCGTCAGTACGGGCATCGACGGCGGCCTTGATGCGATCGACCATCTCGTCCTTCGAGACGATCTCCTTATTGGGACGATGGCCGCAGCGCTTGGCGCCGACTTGGTCTTCGATATGCATGGCCGCAGCGCCAAACTTGATGAGCGACTTGGTCGTGCGCGCCACGTTGAATGCCGAAGCGCCGAAGCCCGTGTCGACGTCTACCAGTAGCGGTACGTCGCACACATCGGTGATGCGGCGCACGTCGGTCAAAACGTCGTCCAGGCCTGATATGCCGAGATCCGGCAAGCCCAGCGAGCCCGCTGCCACGCCGCCGCCCGACAGATAGATCGCGCGATAGCCGGCGCGCTTGGCCAGCAGCGCGTGGTTTGCATTGATGGTGCCGACCACCTGCAGCGGCGATTCTTCAACCAGCGCCTGGCGGAAGCGCGCTCCTGCGCTGGCTTGGGTGTTCGTCGTCATGGTGAATCTCCTTTCTATGCCCGTCACGCGAAGAAGCGCGCGACGGCGTCGGCCGGCATCTCCACGCCCGTGGTGTGCGCCCGTTGCAGCACGGCCCACCAATAGCGATAGCTCGCGCGGTCATGCAGCCGGCCTTCATGCTGGATTGGTCCCCACGAGGCGTCCTGCGCCGCAGCAAGAATGGCGCTCGCGAGTGTCACTTCTTCGTGCGATGGGCGGAAAGCCGAAACGATCGGCGTGATCTGGTCCGGATGGATGCTCCACTTGCGCAGATAACCGAACTCGTTGCGGGCACGCGCAGCATCGGCGCCCGCGCGGTCCGGGTGTTTGATGTCAGTGCTGACGTTGTGCGACGGCACTTTGCCGTGGGCGTGGCATGCGGCGGAAATATCGGTCAGCGCGCGGCGGATCAGCGGATGCTCGAACTGCTCGGGCGAGCCCATCGCCGCGCCCGGAATCGCACCGTTGTGCGCCGAAACAAAATCCATCAGCCCAAAGCTCAGGCACTCCACCTGCACCAGCGACGCGATGTCGAACACCTGCGCGAGCGCGCCATGCGTTTCGATCAACACGTGGATCGGCAGGTGCCGCGCAATGCCCGCAACCTTGGCAGCTTGGTTGATGCGATCGGTCACGCGCGCCACTTCCACCACGTCACGTACCTTGGGCACGGTCACGTAGGCGAGGCGGCGGCCGGCAAGGCCAACAAGGATGTCGACGTCTTGCGTCCACGCATCGTGGTTCGGATCGTGGATGCGCACGCCAACGCGGTTGAAACGGTTGTCGTCGCTGTTGATGAGCGCGGCGGCCAGTTCGGCATGTGCGCGTTCCTGGCCGACGGAGGCACCGTCTTCGCAGTCAAACGTGATGTCGAAAACAGGGCCAAGGGCTTGTTGCAGAGCGAGCGACTTGCGCATCAGTTTTTCTGCGCCCGCGTAGTGGTCGCAGACCGGCAATTGGGCCGGCAGCGCATCGTCCTGGAACAAAACCTCGGTGGGGTGCACGGGTTGTATCGGTTGGGCGGCGCTTGTCACGCCTATGTCTTGATCAAAATGCAGGTGTAAAAAAAACCGGAGGGTTCGCTGCCGATCCGCTCCGGTTCTTTCTTAGATCATGCGGATTACAGCAGATGCTGCACGCCCGCACGCTCGCCTTCCAGCTCGTCGAGCGTGATCTTGATCTTGCCTTGGCTGTACTCGTCGATTTCCAGGCCTTCGACGATCTTGTACTTGCCGTTTTCGGTGGTGACCGGGAAGCCGAACATCACGTCCTTCGGAATGCCGTATTCGCCGTTTGACGGGATGCCCATCGTGACAATCTTGCCGTTGGTGCCGAGCACCCAGTCACGCACGTGGTCGATGGCGGCGTTGGCAGCCGAAGCAGCCGACGACAGGCCGCGCGCTTCGATGATGGCGGCGCCGCGCTTGCCAACGGTCGGCAGGAACACGTCGTTGTTCCACACCGGGTCGTTGATCATGTCCTTGACGCTCTTGCCGTCGATCGTGGCGTAGCGGTAGTCGGCGTACATCGTCGGGCTGTGGTTGCCCCACACGAACAGCTTTTCGATGCTCGACACCGGCTTGCCAGTCTTTGCGGCGATCTGCGACAGGGCGCGGTTATGGTCCAGGCGCAGCATGGCGGTGAAGTTCTCACGCGGCAGGTCCGATGCCGACTTCATGGCGATGTAGGCGTTCGTGTTGGCCGGGTTGCCGACGACCAGCACCTTGACGTTGCGCGAGGCTACGGCGTTCAGTGCCTTGCCTTGTGCCGTGAAGATCTGGGCATTGGCCGACAGCAGGTCCGCACGTTCCATGCCCGGGCCACGGGGGCGGGCGCCCACCAGCAGTGCCACGTCGGCGTCCTTGAATGCGGTCATCGGGTCGGAATGCGCTTCCATGCCAGCCAGCAGCGGGAATGCGCAGTCTTCGATCTCCATCATCACGCCCTTGAGCGCCTTCTGGGCCTTCTCATCGGGGATTTCCAGCAGCTGCAGGATGACGGGTTGATCCTTGCCCAGCATTTCGCCGGCGGCGATGCGGAACAGCAGGGCGTAACCGATCTGTCCAGCAGCGCCGGTCACTGCGACGCGCATGGGTGCTTTTGCCATGAGAACTCTCCAAACGGTAGTGAAAGCGGATCGCACTGCGCGCGGCGCGCATCCCGGCAGGATGTCGGTGCAGCCTCGCAGGCATTGCCGGCAACGGTCGGCGCCTCGTGGGCGGTCGGCTCAGAAACGGCAAGAGCCTCGCAGTTTACTGCGTCCGCATGACGATGTGGAAACACACTGCAATTGACCTTTGAGCCGTTGTGGCGTGTCGTGGGGGCCGTCGCCCGGAGCAGGCGCGAGTGTAGGTCCGGCCTCGCTGTAAAGTCAATGAATCTTCTGTCTTATATAAGACATAAGACATTCTATAAACGGGCTGGACGCCTTTGTCGCTTTTGTGGTGAAATCGCCAGTTATGTCGAGCACACCCAGCCCTCTATCCGCTGCGATGCCACCCCCGGGCGGCGAAGGCGGCGCATCGTCCGCTTCTTCGGGCGGCGCGGGCGGCTCTCCCACCTTTAGCCCGTTGTATCAGCAGATCAAGACGCTGATCCTGCAAAGCCTGCAGGCCGGCGAATGGAAGCCGGGCGAGATGATCCCCAGCGAGATGGAATTGGCGGCCCGCTACAAGGTCAGCCAGGGGACCGTGCGCAAGGCGATCGACGAACTGGCGGCCGAAAACCTGGTCGCGCGGCGCCAGGGCAAGGGCACCTTCGTTACCACGCACTACGAAGAAGGCGTGCAGTTCCGGTTTTTGCGTCTGATGCCGGAGCAGGGCGAACAGCACTATCCGAGCAGCCGTGTGCTGGAGTGCAAGCGCATGCGCGCCCCGGCTGAGATCGCCCGCTTGCTCGAACTCAAGGCCGGCGATAGCGTCGTGCAGATTCGCCGCATCCTGTTCTTTTCGGGCGAGCCGACTGTGCTGGAAGAAATCTGGCTGCCGGGCGCGAGTTTCAAAGGGCTGACGGCTGAAAAGCTGACCGAGTGGAAGGGGCCGATGTACGCCTTTTTCGAGGCGGAGTTCGGCGTGCGCATGTTGCGTGCCACCGAGCACATCCGTGCAGTGGCGGCTGACGCGACCACGGCTGAATTGCTCTCGGTGGCGGCTCAATCGCCGTTGCTCTCGGTGGAGCGCGTGTCGCATACGTTCGGCGACAAACCGGTGGAGATCCGTCGTGGCCTGTACGTCACGACGCGGCACTACTACCAGAACGAATTGAATTGACGACACGTCGATGGGCCCGATTCGTGCGGGTCATGGCCACTTCGGCGGCGTCTTGGTTTGTGCGTCGCGCAACAGCGTATTGCGCGTCATGAAGGCAGTGTAGAGAAGACAATCGGCCCCCGTATCACGCCACTGGCAGGCGAGGGCAGGAAGCACAAAAGTGGAGCGCGTCGCATGGAATTAATGGTGCGCTGCGCAACAAAAGCGCGCTAAAATCTCGCGGATTTGTGCAAAGCTGTTTTGTTTGTTGATTAGCCAATTGGGGTCTGACCATGGCAGAAGCCATCAAGAAAGCCAGGCCGGTATACAGGAACATCGGTTTGGGCGACATTGCCCGTTACCGCTTGCCCTGGGCCGGTAAGGTGTCCATCTTGCACCGTGC
>NZ_JBGLYZ010000047.1:0-33805 GCF_047304345.1 Ralstonia sp. Ralssp135 | reverse complement strand
GGGGGGGGGCCCGGGGGGGGGCGGCGGTGGGGGCGGGGGCGGAGGCTTGACCTCTTCAATCAGACGCGTCTCGATCGGCGTCGTGATGATCTTCACCACGTTGGTTGCGATACCGCTCAGCAGTGCGTACAGGATCACCACATGCAATGCGATCACGAATGCGATGCCAGCCATTCGACGAGCGTGCGGTTTGGGTTGGGCGTAGTTCATATGCCACGTGTCTCCTGCCTTGATAGGTCTTGTTGAGGAGCACGTTAAAGCCTGGGCATTTCCACTTCATCTCGACTTTGTATCGAGGTTGATACGAAGCTGAATGCGCGGGAAGCAGATGCAGAGCGTGGCGCGATGGCGCGTGTAAATCGCACACCTCGTTGCGCTACCGGCGTGACGGGAATGTTGCTGGATGCTTGGCCGTGGGCGTATGCGCAACAGCACACAGGTCGATTATTTCAAGCGTGAAATAATCCGTACAAAAAAGCTCTTATATTGGCGTCTCATAATTCCGTGGGCGCGAGCGCGGCACGCTGCCGCTACGACACCGGAGAGGGGGAGACACCGTGACCAAATCGATTCATGTTCTCGCTGTCGACGACGACGCGCAGATCAGGGGCTTGCTGTGTGATTGCCTGGCCGATTTCGGCATGGTCACCACGCAAGCCGCCAACGGTGCCGATATGCATCGTGCGCTTGCTAATGGCACAGCCGATATTGTCGTGCTGGATCTGATGTTGCCTGATGGCGATGGACTCGATCTATGTCGCGAAATTCGCGCGAAGTCGGATATCCCGATCATCATCCTCACGGCGCGCGGCGAGATGACGGACAGGATCGTAGGGCTCGAGCTGGGCGCAGACGACTACGTCGTCAAGCCGTTTGAGCCTCGTGAGCTGGTCGCGCGTATCCAGACCATCCTGCGCCGCACGCGCGCCCAATTGCATGCGCATGCCGATACCCAGGAAGAGTGCCGGTTCGCAAACTGGCGTCTGAACCTCATTGGCCGCCATTTGATCGCTGCCGACAATACGGTCATCCCACTGTCGAACGCCGAGTTCCGCCTCCTCAATGCATTTCTTGCTGCCCCGGGGCGCGTACTAAGTCGCGAATACTTGATGGATGCCGCACGCGGCAAGTCAACCGACGCATTTGACCGCAGCATCGACGTGCAGATATCGCGTTTGCGCCACAAGTTGCGAGAGGACATCAAGGAACCCAAGCTCATTCGTACGATTCGAGGAGAGGGCTACATGCTTGATACCAAGCAGCATTGAGCGTGGGTATGGGCTGCTTAGTGCAGCGTGTAGAGAGTCTGCCGCCCCTCGGCATAGAGGGCCATGGCGATCTTCACGATCTCATTGCGATGCCGGTCGAAGGAGGCCAGCACCCCGGCTTCGTCAGAACCGAGACCGGGGTCCAAATTCATCAGTACGCGGTCTTCCACAAGGAAAGTAATTTCGCGTGCATTGTCGTAACCCCAGAACCACACGCCATGCCTGGCCCCATCATAGCTGCGGCTGGGGTTGGGAAAACTGAGTGCCATATGTCGTCCTGCGTTCTACGCCTTTGATGGACCGGGTTGCACGCTCACTACCAGCGCGAAGCGCTCCTGTTACTGCGTATCGCCTTTCATGCTCTCGGCTTCCATCGCGGCATGCAATTCCTCATACGCCTCGATTGGCTCCATATCCTGATCGACGAACGCCGCTGCGTGCTCTGCGGCGGCCAACGCATCGCGCGGGATACCGCTCTGGCTATCGTCCTCGGTACTTGGCGGCAGCAGCATGTCCTCAAGCATCCCGCGCAGCTCCGGGGTATTCCATGGCTTGCCCAGCTTGGCCTTCCTTTTCAGGTAGTGACGGATTTCCGAGTCTTGCTCGGCGGTGAGCGGAAGCCCTCGAAAAGTGGGGTCCGTGTTGTGATGGATCATGATGCGCCTCCCGAAGCGGTCTGCGCTTTCAATGTAGAGATATCGATTCTCTGCGGTGAACGTTACAAGTTGCGTGTGATCACTGTGCCGCGTGTCCGCGGCCAACCGATTTACGTCTTCTTCTTGGCGACACCTTCGTTCCCAACCCGAGAATGCACCGTGCTGGACGGGGTTGCCGGCACTGACGGCTTCTTGGACTGCTTGGGTTTTTTCGCTTCGCGAGTGCTGCGTAGTTGACTCTTGGCCATGTTGTTGCTCCTAGTGCGTTGCTTGCCAGGGTGGCAATCCCAGCATACGCGCTTAGAAGCTCTCCGGGCATCTTTACCTATTCGGAAGAACTTTCCGACGCCGGGTCTGGCGCCCAGGCGGCGGTGAATTAAGCGCCTAGATCATACCCAGGGGCGCCGCGGCCCCGACACCTTTCATCGTCTTATGTCCTAGACCTGCGATGCCTCGCTGAGATGCAGGTCGCCCGTGGGCAGTCCCGGTACGCCCTCCAATCTGGCGATCGCTGTTTTTTGCAGTGACTGATGGAGTTGAGCGAGCGCTTTCGATGAACAGGGCTTCGCGAGCGAAGGAGCACGGAGGAGCGATGAATATCCGGATGCCTTCTTGTGCCTGCACGCCTCTGCGTACTCAGGACACTGGCAAGCTGCGTGGATTGTTCTAGGTCGAGAACTCGAGTGGAGCCGCGTTCAATGTGGCAAGCAGCCGTTGAAGCTGAGATATCAAGAGGGGTACGACCACGTGTACTACATCGTATCTCCCCTGATCGGCGGCCATCTAAAAGTTCATGCGAAGGCGTTGTTGAGCGGCTGGAGATCCTTGCGGGGCGCTGATTCCCCTTGACCACCAGAGGCTCGCTCGCATCCTGTGCCCCGGCAATTGTTTCTTGTAGGTTGACGAAGCCTATCGGAATGTCTTGCAGGGAGAAAAGCGGAGCTTAGTGCGGCATGGCCCCGCAGTCTGCCGCGTGAGACGCAATCGAAGGTGCTCTCTCTGGCGCGCGTCTTGTGTGCTAACTAACTGAAATATAAGGATTTTATTATTGTCGGCGCGCCGTGCTGCGTCAGAGAGTTCCACATTGAGTGACCAAAGTTCCAGATTGAGTGAATCTCGACAACAGCAATCTCGACACCCGTTCTTGAAATCGTAATACCCCGTCCCTATAATTAGCACTCGCCGGGCAGGAGTGCTAACAATGCCTCCACCCCCGATGCTTTCCCGATGCGCCGCGTCCCGCGGCGCGTTTTGTGAATAAACACTCACTTTGCATTGAGGAGTTTGTATGAACCTGCGTCCCTTGCATGATCGCGTGATCGTGAAGCGCCTGGACAACGAAACGAAGACCGCTTCGGGCATCGTCATTCCTGACGCCGCCGCTGAAAAGCCGGATCAAGGCGAAGTGCTGGCCGTCGGTCCGGGCAAGAAAGACGACAAGGGCAATGCGATCGCGCTGGACGTGAAGGTCGGCGACCGCGTGCTGTTCGGCAAGTATGCCGGCCAAGGCGTCAAGGTGGATGGCCAGGAAGTCCTGGTCATGCGCGAAGAAGACATCATGGCCGTGGTGGCTAAGTAAGCGGGCGCTCTGTCGCATCGGCTTACCAGTAAACCAATCCTCATTGCCTGCCCGGCGGATTCCCCCGGTGTGGGCAACATCCAAAGATCTCGGAGATTCTCAAGATGGCAGCTAAAGACGTAGTGTTCGGCGACGCCGCACGTGCCAAGATGGTCGAAGGCGTGAACATTCTCGCCAACGCAGTCAAGGTGACCCTGGGCCCCAAGGGCCGTAACGTGGTGCTGGAGCGCAGCTTCGGTGGCCCGACCGTGACCAAGGACGGTGTGTCGGTCGCCAAGGAAATCGAGCTGAAGGACAAGCTGCAGAACATGGGCGCGCAAATGGTCAAGGAAGTCGCTTCCAAGACCAGCGACAACGCCGGTGACGGCACCACCACCGCAACGGTGCTGGCCCAGTCGATCGTGCGCGAAGGCATGAAGTACGTTGCCGCCGGCATGAACCCGATGGATCTGAAGCGCGGCATCGACAAGGCTGTCGGCGCTGCCGTCGAAGAGCTGAAGAAGATCAGCAAGCCGACGACCACCAGCAAGGAAATCGCTCAAGTTGGCGCCATCTCGGCCAACAGCGACGAGTCCATCGGCCAGCGCATCGCTGAAGCCATGGACAAGGTCGGCAAGGAAGGCGTGATCACGGTGGAAGACGGCAAGTCGCTGGCCGACGAGCTGGACGTCGTGGAAGGCATGCAGTTCGACCGTGGCTACCTGTCGCCGTACTTCATCAACAACCCGGAAAAGCAAGTTGTCCAGCTGGACAACCCGTTCGTGCTGCTGTTCGACAAGAAGGTCAGCAACATCCGCGACCTGCTGCCGGTGCTGGAACAAGTCGCCAAGGCTGGCCGTCCGCTGCTGATCATCGCTGAAGACGTTGAAGGCGAAGCCCTGGCAACGCTGGTGGTCAACAACATCCGTGGCATTCTGAAGACCGCCGCCGTCAAGGCACCGGGCTTCGGCGACCGCCGCAAGGCCATGCTGGAAGACATCGCCATCCTGACGGGCGGCCAAGTCATCGCTGAAGAAGTCGGCCTGACGCTGGAAAAGGCAACCCTGAACGACCTGGGCCAAGCCAAGCGCGTTGAAATCGGCAAAGAAAACACCACGATCATCGATGGCGCAGGCGACGCCCGCAACATCGAAGCCCGCGTGAAGCAAGTGCGTGCCCAGATCGAAGAAGCGACCTCGGACTACGACCGTGAGAAGCTACAAGAGCGCGTGGCCAAGCTGGCCGGCGGTGTTGCTGTGATCAAGGTTGGCGCTGCCACCGAAGTCGAAATGAAGGAAAAGAAGGCCCGCGTGGAAGATGCTCTGCACGCAACGCGCGCTGCCGTGGAAGAAGGTATCGTGGCTGGCGGCGGTGTTGCACTGCTGCGCGCCCGTGCGCTGATCTCCGGCCTGAAGGGTGCCAACGCTGACCAAGACGCCGGTATCAAGATCGTGCTGCGCGCCATGGAAGAGCCGCTGCGCCAGATCGTCACGAACGCTGGTGACGAAGCTTCGGTGGTGGTGGCCAACGTCATCGCCGGCCAAGGCAACTACGGCTACAACGCTTCGACCGGCGAGTACGGTGACCTGGTGGAAATGGGCGTGCTGGACCCGACCAAGGTGACCCGCACCGCGCTGCAGAACGCCGCTTCGGTCGCTTCGCTGATGCTGACCACGGATTGCGCCGTGGCAGAGCTGCCGAAGGACGATGCAGCTCCGGCAATGCCGGGCGGTATGGGTGGCATGGGCGGCATGGACGGCATGATGTAATTTGCCTGTCCGGCAACCTGGCCCGGCCATCTTTCGGGATGGCTGTTCCAAGCAAAAAACCCCGTGGGTGCGAGCCCGCGGGGTTTTTTGTTGCCTGCTTTGTTAAGGCGGCGTTAACGCTGCAATGCAGTGGGCTTGGATACAATCGGCCCCACCCGCGAGCCTCAGCGTCGTTAAGTATCGATAAACGATCAGCGTCCTGAAGCGGGCACGACAACAACTCAGGGAAGGGAAAACAGATGAACGACATCGCACGCGAGTCAGTCCTGGGCAGCGCCCCCGCTCCGGCTGCGCCGCAACCGCTGCGACTGCGCTTTATCGGCAGTGGCTCCGAATACTTCCGCATCTGGATCGTCAACCTGCTGCTGACCATCGTCACGCTGGGCATTTACTCGGCCTGGGCGAAGGTGCGCACGCTGCAGTATTTTTATCGCAACACGCAACTGGCTGGTTCGAGCTTCGACTATCACGGCAGCCCGACCGCCATTCTCAAGGGCCGCGCGATCATTTTCGTGCTGGCGCTTGCGTTCAACCTCCTGGGCCATTCGTCGCCGTTGCTGGGGCTGGCGTTGCTTGTGGTGATGGCCGCTGCGTTTCCGTGGCTGCTCGTGCGCTCGCTGCGCTTTCGCATGGCCAATTCCAGCTACCGCGGCCTGCGCTTTGCCTTTACGGGCAAGGATGCCGAGGGCTACATGGTATTTCTGGTGTGGCCGATTCTGAGCGTGATCTCGCTGTATCTGCTCGCACCGCTGGCGCACCAGCGCTTCAAGCGTTTCCAGCACAAGAACACGCGCTTCGGTACCGCGCCGTTTGATTTCTCGGGCACACCGGGCAACTTCTACGGCGTGTATCTGCGCACCTTCGGGCTGGCGATCCTGGCGATCGTGGTGGCCTCTTGCCTCGCGCTGTTGCTGGGTGTGTCGTTGCACAGCGCGCCGGGTGTGGGCCAGATCTTCGGTTTCATCCTCGTCGGGTTGTTCATGTATGCCGCGATGCTGTTCCTGACGCCGTACTTCCTGTCGCGCCTGCAGAACGTGGTGTGGAACCACACCACGCTGGGCGCGCATCGCTTCCAGAGCCAGGTGGGCGCGGGCAAGCTGTTCTGGATCTTCGTGTCGAATGCGGTGCTGATCGTGATCACCGTCGGCCTGTTCACGCCGTTTGCACGTGTGCGCACGGCGCGCTACAAGCTCGACTCGGTGACGATGATCGCGGCCGGTTCGCTCGACACCTTCGTTGCCGGCGAAACCACCAACGTGGGCGCCCTGGGCGACGCAACGGTGGACTGGTACGACATCGATATCGCGCTGTAAGCGCGCTGCAGGCAAAGGCAACCGCTGTGATTCTTGCGACCTACTTCGACGGCCGTACCTCGCGCGCGCAACCCGTGCGCCTTGCCGTCGAGGCGGGCGAGGCGGTGCTGTTCGACGCGGAGGGCACGGCGCTGCGCCGCGCGGCGCTCTCCACGCTGCGGGTGTCGGAGCGCGTCAAACATGCCCCGCGCTTGATCACCTTCGAAGATGGCGCGTTTTGCGAGATCAACGACCCGGCAGAGCAGGCATCGCTGAATGCGCTGCTGCATCGCACCGGCTATCGCGAGGGCTGGGTCGTGCTGGCGCAGAACAGCTGGAAGCTGGCGCTGGGCTCGCTGTTGGCCATGGTGGTCGTGCTGGCGCTGGGCTATCGCTACGGCTTGCCGTGGGGTGCCAAGGTGGTGGCCAATATGGTGCCGCAGCGCGCCGAGGCACAGCTCGGGCGCAGTACGCTGAAAGCAATGGACGAGCGCTGGCTGCGGCCAAGCAAGCTGCCTGCCGCGCAGCAAGACCGCATCCGCGCACGCTTTGCAGCGCTGCAAAGGCCCCCGCAGGCCACGCACACGTATCACATCGTTTTTCGGGATGCCGACATCGGCGCCAATGCCTTTGCGCTGCCCGGCGGCGACATTGTCGTGACCGATGCGCTCGTCAAGCTGGTGGGAGAGGGCGATGGCCTGACGGGTGTGCTGGCGCACGAGGCGGGTCACGTTGAATATCGCCATGGGCTGCGCCAGGTGATTCAGTCGTCGGCCATTGGGGCAACGGCGGCGCTGCTGTTTGGCGATGTCTCGACGATTCTGTCGGGCGTGCCGGCGGCGCTGCTGACGCTGCGCTATTCGCGTGACTACGAGCGCGATGCCGACCGCTATGCCGCGCTGCTGCTGCAGGAGAACGGCTTGTCCGTCGGTGCGTTTGCCGATGTGCTGCAGGCGCTGGAAGATACGCATGGTGGCACGCGCAAGGCCGATACCGCCAAGAAGGGCGACGCCGCCAGCGATGACGATGCTTCGGCGTTCTTCTCCTCGCACCCGCTGACGCGCGAGCGTATCGACACGCTGCGCCGCTTTGATCGCACGCACGGCGGCAGTGACAACGGCGACGCGGATTGACGCGTCACGGACTCCGCTCGTCACGCTCGTCCAATTCCTGACAGCTTCGTCATCCGTTTGATTGATTTCCCCCCTGCCTCGCGCCACCAAGAATGGTGACAGAGGGACGGGGGACATCATGCGACACGCTGAATCGGGCGTCATGAACGCATTGGCGGGTGTGCTGCCGCCAACGCTTGTGCAGCGGTTGCCGGACCGCATGATGTTGACCCGCGTGTTCCGCTTCGGGGTCTCCGGTGTTGTGGCCACCGGCATGCACGTTGCCATCGCCACCACGCTCATCAACGGTTTTTCTGCCTCCCAGGTGACGGCCAACGGCGTAGCGTTCGTCTGCGCCAACGTCTGCTCGTACCTGCTCAACGCGCTGTGGAGCTTCTCGGCCAAGCCGGGGCGCGCCAATTTCCTGCGCTTCTACGCCGTCTCACTGCTCTGCTTGGCGCTGACGCTTGCGATCTCGTGGCTGGCGCAGACGTTGGGCCTGAGCTACTGGGTCGGGCTTGCTGCCATCCTTTCGGTGGTGCCGCCGCTCACCTTCCTATTGCACCGGTTCTGGACGTTCCGCTAGCGGAGGGCAACATGGGCTGCCTGCACAAACCTCCCGCAATGCAAGCGACCAAGCGGCTTCGCGTTTCATCGCTGAATCATACCTACGGCCAGTTTCGGACTGCGTCTGTGGCGGCTACAACTGACGATAAGGGACGGGGAAATCTGCAAGCGACCGGCGAGCCGCGGCAGGTAGTCGGTACAACGCCCGATAGCCACTCATACCGGCGGAGGCGAAGGCATATGCGCGCGCATACCAAACAGAGAGAACGAGGGGCGGTGCTCCCGATGGTCGGCTTGACCCTTGCCGTGTTGCTGGGAATGGCAGGTCTGGTCATCGACTTGAGTGGCTTGTTCGTGGCCAAGACGGAGCTTCAGTCAGCGGTGGATAGCTGTGCCTTGTCAGCGGCGCAGGAACTGGATGGTGCATCGGATGCACTGACTCGGGCGACGAATGCGGGGCTGACAGCGGGCAATGCCAACCGCGTCGTCTATCAAGCATCGTCCGCATCGTTGGCGAACGCGGATGTCACGTTCAGCACGGCACTGAACGGTACCTACAGCGCAGCCGGCGTGGCGTCGAGTTCGTCGAGCTACGTCAAGTGCACGCATACCACGAGCGGGATCACGGCACGCTTGATCAAGTTCGTTGGGGGTGCCACCAGCAATGCCGTTGCTGCGCTGGCGGTGGCCACGCGTGTACATGCGCAGAGCACGTGCCCCATTCCAGTGGCCCTGATCCCAAAATCCGGGGGTACGGCTCCCAACTATGGTTTCCAGATCGGTGAGTGGGTCAGCATGCTGTACTCCGGCGGGTCCACTACACCGGGTGAGATGGGTTGGTACAACCTCGACGGCTCCACCAATGCCAACGAGACGAAAACCGAAATGGATCAGGGCTATTGCAATTCCAAGATCGGTGATCAGTTGGGGACACCTGGTGCGAAGGTCTCTGTTGACGACAACTGGAACGGGCGCTTTGGCATCTACAAGAACAAGTCAAACGCGTCGCAACTGCAGCCGGATTTCACGGGCTACGCCTATACGTCGACCAATTGGACGAACACGGTGCCGCAGAACGCCTACAGCGGCACACCTGCCGCGGGCTCCGACAAGAGCGCTGCCAATTTCAAGAGCAAACGGCTTGCCTATGCCAACTACGACGATACCGGGACGAGTGTCACCGGCGGCGACAAGATCACCGGGCTCAACGTCAAGGGCGGCTACAAGAGCCTCGCCACCAGCGGGAACAGTGGCGATTTGGCCACCTATGGGGTGAATCGGCGCGTTGTCCTAGTACCCGTCATCTCATCCGCGTCAAAGATCATCGACTACGCCTGCATGCTGATGTTGCAGCCCATTGACGGTGTCCACAACACGCCGCAGTTTGAGTTCCTGGGTAACGCAGGGGGCACCAGCAGCCCGTGTTCACCCAGTGGCCTGGCGGGCGGCAGCAAGGGCCCCTTGGTTCCAGCATTGGTGCAGTAGGAGCAAACCATGAAGACGCGACAACGACAACATGGCGTGGCGCTGGTCGAACTGGCCATCATGCTCAGCCTGCTGCTTGCCATCACCTTCGCGATAACGGAGTTCGGCCGGGCCATCTACTCGTACAACACCTTGGCCAAGGCCACACGAGACGCCACCCGTTACCTGAGCACGCAGGCCGCCGGCAACACGACCTCCTATACGACTGCAACAAATCTGGCGGTCTACGGCACGCCGACGGTCGGCAGCACGCAAGCGCCGCTGGCACCGGGGCTGACGTCCAGCATGGTTTCCATTTGCGATGCGTCCAACACGAGCTGCACGTCCAACATTGCACAAGGGACCAACCCGGCCATCAACACCGTCACCGTCACGATCTCGGGCTACACGTTCAACCCGGTGATCGACATGATGGCGTTCCTGCGTTTCTATGCGGGCGGCACCGGGTCGATCACCTCGTTTCCGTTTGGGAACATCTCAGTGACCATGAGGCAGTCCTATGAATAAGCATCAGAAAGGTACGACGGCGGTTGAGTTCGCCATTGTGGTAGCGCTCTTTCTGACGGTGCTGCTTGGCATCCTCGACTTTGGGCGCATTCTCTTCACCTGGAACGCCGTGGGAGAAGCGACGCGCTGGGGGGCGCGACAGGCGGTGGTTTGCGGGCAGGGCTCGACATCTGTGTTGAGCAAGATGCAGACCATTCTGCCGACGCTCACGTCTGCGAATGTGTCAGTGCAGTGGTACGACACCAGTGGGGCGGTGAGCACCAGCTGTGATGCTACGAGCTGCGGTGGTGTTGCAGTCAGCGTGACCGGTATGACGGTGGCGCCTTATTCGCCTGCTACCTGGATTGGTTTTTCTCAACTCGCTGTGCCGGGGTTTTCGACTTACTTGCCGCGAGAGGTCATGGGACAGGATCCTAATAGCAGTAGTGTTTGCTCCTGAGTTAGTCTCTTAATGGTGTTGGTCTGGTTCAATTTTTTTCGGGGGATGGGCCTGGTGGTTCATCCCCTTTTTCATTCCCTGCCGGGCCTGACCCACTCTCTTGGTCTTGCCAAAGAAAGTCAGCAAAGAAAGACGTGCCCGATCTGAGGGAAGTTCCTTTTTCCTCCTTGCAACAAAATCCAAGACGCCATCAAGGGCAGGGACGGTAAAGCCGTCGAGAGTTCAGCGTTGCTTTGCTCGCTGTGTAGGTTGAGTGGATTCTTAGATTCGGTGCCATGTTCGGTGCACCAGAGAAAAAGGCCAGCCCATCTTGAGGTTGGCCTTGTCGTTTGGGCTGGTGTTTAGAGGGTTTGGCGTGTGACTTCTCTGCCCGAGATGGCACCTCGAATTTCTGCAAGCGGCCAGGAACAAGGTGGGCAAACTGTCGGAGCGAAGCGACATTCCCACCCTTTCCCTGATTACAGAAGTTCAAGAGGAAGTCGCCATCTCGGGCGCATCTATCTTTGCTGATTTTCTTTGGCAAGACAGTGCGTCAGCCCCGGCAGGGGATGAAACAGGGATGGGCACAAAGGCCCGCCCCGGCAGGGCGCGAAAGGAAGGCAGACCACTAAGCTCAACCCCGAGGCCGAAGCCCAATCCCATTTCCCAAACGCTAAAGATACAAAGGAAAAAGCCCGGCGCACGTCCGGGAACAGGACCACCGCGCTAGCACATACGCCAGGTGATAGTCCGGGGGCCTTCACTACCAGCTATATTCGCGCGCGCATGTCAGCCTCCCGAGCCAGTCATGGTCGGCAGCAGCACACGGTAGATCTGGATGAATGCTGGGCCGAGCAACACCAGCAGCAGCGTCGGGAAGATGAAGAAGATCAGCGGGAAGAGCAGCTTCAGCGCGATCTTGGCGGCCTGTTCTTCGGCACGCATCCGGCGCTTGGTGCGCAACATGTCTGACAACACGCGCAGCGAGTCGGCAAGGCTGGTACCGAAACGGTCTGCCTGGATCAGCATCGATGCAAACCGGTCGACGTCTTCCACACCGGTGCGCAGCGCCAGGTTGGTGAGTGCTTTTTCCTTGGGAAATCCGGAACGCAGCTCCAGCAGCGTGAGTTCCATTTCTTCAGCCATTACGGGACAGCGCAGTGCGAGTTCGTCCGACACGCGCATCATGGCGGCGTCCAAGCCGAGCCCGGCTTCTACACACACCGTGAGCAGGTCGAGCATATCGGGAAACTCCTCGAACACATCGCGCTGACGATGCTCGACCTTGCGTGCCAGTGCCGCATTGGGCAGGTAATAGCCAATGGCGCTCAGTAGCCCCAGAACAGCGAGGACCACCTCCTGGTCGTGATGTTCCGGCCGGCTGCTCAGCACCAGCAGTGCCATCAGCGGGAAGAGGATCGCCAGCACCGTCTTCACACCAAAGTACAACGACGGCGCCCACGGTTGCCGCCAGCCAGCATTCATGAAGCGGATGCGCAGTTGCGAGTTCTCCCAGCCGTCTTTGGGCAACGACAGTTGCGAGACCGGCTTGGCCCAGGCGGCCAGTTTCTCTACCCAGGCATGGTCGGGGCCGCCGGCCAAGTCTGCGCCCACGGTCTGGCCGCCGATCTGTTGCATCCGGCCGCGTGCGCGGTTCGGAGAGAACAGGTGCAGCAGCCCAAGTGCACCGCCAAAGGCGGCCACGAAGATCAGGACAAGAATGAAATATTGATTGGAATAGAGCGTTTGCATGATCGTCTCCCCCCAAGAAAACGAAGTCACGTTGTCAGGTCAGGTCACCGTGCTGCATATCGCACGTCAGTCAGACCCGGATACGGATGATCTTGCGCATCCAGATCAGCCCCATCACCATGTTGAACAGCGCCAAGCCGATCATCTTCAGGCCCATCGGGTCTGTCCATAGCACCTTCATGAAGTCCGGGTTGACGAAGAGGATCATGCCGGCGGTGCCGAAGGGCAGCAGCCCGAGAATCCATGCCGACAACCGCCCTTCGGCTGACAGCACGCGGATCTTGTCGTACAGCTTCAGGCGCTCGCGCACAAGGTTGCCGATGGTGTCGAGAATTTCCGCCAGGTTGCCGCCGCTTTCGCGCTGGATGAGCACGGCAATCACGAAGTAGCGCAGGTCATTGACGGGCACTCGCTTGGCGAGGTTGGTCAAGGCTTCATCGAGCGACACGCCGTAATTGATTTCTTCGAATGTGGTGCGGAACTCGGGCCCCATCGGCTCCTTGATCTCCTGCCCGACCATGCCCAGCGCGCTGGCGAAGGAGTGGCCGGCACGCAGTGCACGGGCAATCATGTCCACCGCGTCGGGAAGCTGCGCCTCCAGCTTCTTCAGGCGTTTGCGCCGCTGCGATGCGATGTGCAAGACCGGCAGCGCAGACATGAGCAGCGCGCAGGCCGTCACGATGCCAAACGGGAACGGCAGCAACGCACCTACTGCCAGTACTCCGACGCCAATCAAGATCGTGTATCCCAGGAGCTGCGCGACCGACCAAGCGCTGCCGGATTGCTCCAGCCAACGGTCGATCGTGCTCACGCGGGGCAGGCTCATCAACCAGCGCTGGAACTGCGGTGATTCGCTCAGCAGGCGTTTCTTGAGAATCGAGAGCTGTTCGGAGCCGACGTGACCGCCCGCGGACAGCGCACGGATGCGGGCATCAACACGCTTGGCCTCGGGGCCGTGGTAGTTGTTCCACCACTGGTAGACGCCCTCGATGCAGAGCACGACGGCCGCGAACAGCAGGATTGCGAACGCGTAGAAGATTTCGTTCATTTAGGGTGCCCCCGTTTCTAGATCGCGCTTGGACCACACTGGTGGTGGCTTTGGCTTCAAGCCCTTAGACCTCAAAGTGCCTTTGCGGGTCAAAGGTTTCATCTGGCAAGCCCACCCCGAACACGCGCAGCCGCTCGGCAAATTTCGGATAGACCCCCGTGGCGCGGAAGAGCCCCTTGACGGACCCGTCTTGCGCGATGCCCGTGCGCTGGAAGGTGAAGATTTCCTGCATGTTGATGACATCACCTTCCATGCCGGTGATCTCCTGGATGCTGATGACTTTGCGGCGCCCATCCGTCAAACGCGCCACCTGGATGATCACGGTGATGGCTGATGCGATCTGCTGGCGGATTGTTTTGGGTGGCAAGTTCAGGCCCGCCATGTTCACCATGTTTTCCATGCGCGTCAGCGCGTCGCGCGGGGTATTGGCGTGCACGGTGGTGAGTGACCCTTCGTGACCGGTATTCATGGCGTTGAGCATGTCCAGAGCCTCGCCGCCGCGCACTTCGCCCAGGAGGATGCGGTCTGGTCGCATGCGCAGGGCGTTTCGAACCAGTGCACGCTGCGTGATCTCGCCTTTACCCTCGATGTTGGGCGGGCGCGTTTCCAGGCGCAGCACGTGCGGTTGGCGCAGTTGCAGTTCTGCGGCATCTTCAATAGTGACCATCCGCTCGTCGGCCGGGATGAAGCCCGAGAGGATGTTCAGGAGTGTGGTTTTGCCGCTCCCCGTGCCGCCCGACACCAGCACGTTCACCTTGGCTTGCGACAAGGCTTGCATCAGCTTGGCCATGGGCGGCGTGAGTGTCTTCAGATCGATCAGGTCCGACACCTGCAGCGGGTTGGTCGCAAACCGGCGGATCGAGAGCAGCGGGCCATCGATGGCCGAGGGCGGAATGATGGCGTTCACCCGCGAGCCATCGGGCAGGCGTGCGTCCACCATCGGGCTGGTTTCATCAATACGGCGACCCACGCGCGAGACGATCTTCTCGATCACCTTCATCAGGTGTGCATCGTCGTAGAAGGTGACGTCGGTAAGTTCCAGCTTGCCACGGCGTTCGACGTAGACCTGCTTTGCCGTGTTGACCAGGATGTCAGACACCGTCGGGTCCTGCAGCAGCGGCTCGAGCGGGCCGAAGCCGAACATCTCGTCATACACATCGGTGGTCATCTGCCGACGCTCGGTGTCGTTGAGCAGCAGCTTTTCTTCGTCGATGATGTTGTTGACCAGGGTGCCGATCTCGTGGCGCACCTGCTCGGTCGGGAAGCGGGCCAGCCGTTCCAGATCCACGCGGTCCAGCACCACTTCGTGCACGGTTTTCTTGAAGTCCCGATAGGCCGGATGGCCCGCCACCTTGTGGTGGAGTGGCGCGTGTCCATTCATGGACATCGGCGCGGGGTCCGGGCGGGAGAGTTGTTCGCGGATCGACATGATGGGCTCCGTCTGACGGGCGAAATGGACAGGAGAAACTCAAGCAATGTTCGGAGACGACGTCTTGGCCCGCGAGAAGAACTTGCTCAAGGAGAAGCCCTTCTCTTGCGACGCGTGACGATCGTTCTCGCGCGCTGTGGCGAAGACGTTGGCTAAGGCCATGAGTGCCTTGGCCATGGCGCTGCTGCGGTGATGCTGGGCAATGGGCATGCCCTGGCAGATGGAGTCATCCACCGAGGCCGCATCTTCGGGAAGCACATGGAAGAGCTTCTGTCCGAAGACTTGCTCCAGCGTGCTGCGTGGCAGCTCGTCGCGCTTGCCATGCCGGTTGACCAAGATGCGCAGCTTTTCGGCGGGGTAATGCAGGCCGTGCAGGATATCCAGCAGGCGCCGCCCCGTGCGGGCAAAGGCAATGGTCGGCTGGACCACGACGCAGATCTGGTCGCAGTGGTCGAGCACCGCAATCGACAGCGGGTTGATCGCTTGCCCGACGTCCACCAGGATGAAGTCGTAGATCGGTGACACCAGCGAGAGCACGTACTCGATCTTGTCCTTCTTGATCTCGCCCGCCTTGATGGGGTCGCTGGCGCCGGCCAGGACGTCAAAGTCCTTGGTCACGCGTGTCAGACACGCTTCCAGGAAGGCATCGTCCAGGCGGTCGACCTGTGCGCACACTTCGGACAGCGTGGCGGGTGGCGTCTTGTTGCTCACCAGAAAGTGCGTGTCGCTGAACTGCGTGTTCAGGTCGATCAACAGCACGCGCTTGTGTTCGTATGCTGCCAGCGTGTAGCCGACGTTGCTGGCGATGAAGCTGGAACCGGCGCCGCCCTTGCTGGAGATGAAGGCAATCACGCGCGCTTCCTCTCGCGTTCTCGGGATGTGGTTGGTTTCCAGCCGCGTGAGTGCTGTCGTCAGTTGGGCGCGTTCCAGCGGCCAAGTCAGGATGTCACTGACGCCGGCGCGCAGTGCGCGAATCAGGTCGTCGCGTTCCTGGGTTTGCGTGACGAGGATGCAGGGCAGGTCGGTGAACTGCTGCCGCAGCAGTTCGATGCTCAGCATCTGGCTCGGGCCACTGCTTGGCTGGTCGATGATGAGCGCATCCGCGCCGCGCAGTTGGCAGGCATGCGTGGACAGGCTGCCCGGTGCAGCATGCAGGTGCATGACCTGGTAGCTGCCGGCTGCGGCTACCAGGCGTGCAAGGTCCGCCAGGCGCTCACCGTCTTCGGAGGCAATCAAAATCTTGAGCATGGCAAAGCTCCCCGTTCGATCGTGTGTTCTTTATGTCGTTGCATCGCGCTGTGACAGGGCTGGCCTGGTATCAGGCTGGCAATGGCGGATGCTGTTTGGGCACCCGCCAAGTGCTGTCAGCGCGAGAAGCTGCCGGACATCCCGCTACCGCCGTACCCACCGCTGCCGAATCCGCCGTACCCTCCGCTGCCGGTGCCAGTACCCCCAGCGGGGACGCGGGTCATCGAACGGTCATAGTTGCTCATGGCGGCTACGGCGGCTTTGCCGTCATAGCCATTCAGCGCGGGCAACCCGGCCGGTGCGTCGGGATTGATCACCTGTGCTTGCTTGACGCTGGTGACGGCCTCACCGAAGTGCTTGTCCCAGTTGGGTGTCGTGGTCATGCAGGCAGTCAGGGCCTGGCAAGCCAGGATCAAGAGTGCGGCGCGTTGCAGGTATTTGAGATTGGTGTTCATGGCATATCTCCACATGGTTCCCGGGTTAGCGTGTCTGCGGGGTTGTGGTCGTATCGGCCACTGCCGTCTGCCGGCCCTGCGTCTTGGTTCTGGCCTGGGCCAGCCGTGCTGCGGTGGCTTCGATGCGGGCGACACGCGCGGCGTTGTCGTCCGTGGGCGCCGGGGCCGATGTTGTGGCGGGCGCGGCTTCTGCAACCGGTAGCGTGGCCGCCGGCTTTTCTGGCGTGACGTTCGCCGGCTGCGTGGGCGGGGCGATGCTTACCTCAGTGCGCGGAGCAGGCATGGCCTGGGCCACCGGGGCGGGTGCAACCGGAGCCGGCATCGGCGCCTGCGAGCTGGGCGCAGTGGGTGCGCTCGGTGCCTGTGCGGGTGCCTGCGGTGCCGTCGCAGGTGCCGCGGCCGCTGCTGGTTTGGCTGCGCGATTCTTGGCGCCGGAGCCTTCCATGTTGCCCGTCAGGTAGACGGCAAGCTCGTTGGGCGTCGAGAAGCTGTCAGTCGGCAGCGGATACGAGGCTGTCTGCATTGGCTGCACCAGTCGCGGCGTGATGACGATGACCAGCTCCGTCAGATCATGCTGGAACTGCGTACTGCGGAAGAGCGTGCCCAGGACGGGGATTTCGCCCGCGCCAGGCAATGCCTTCAGCGAACCGCGTGCGTTGTCTTGCAGCAGCCCACCGATGGCGAAGCTCTCTCCGTCTCGCATCTGCACGGTGGTGGAGGCGCGCCGCGTGGTGATGAGCGGCAGGATGGTCTGGCCGTTCGTGTTGGCACCGGTGACAGTTGCGCCCGTGGGGGAGAGTTCCGACACCTCCGGTGCCACCTTGAGGTTGATGCGGCCATTGGCCATCACGGTTGGCGTGAACTTCAGGCCAACGCCGTATTCCTCTTCTTGCAGCGTGATGGTGGGTGCACCGCCTGAGCTGCTGCTCTGCGCAACCGGGATGTAGATCTTGCCACCTGCCAGGAAGCTGGCTTCCTGCCCGCTGAGCGTGACGAGATTCGGCTCGGCAAGGATCTTCACCAGGCTGTCGTTCTTTTGCGCATCCAGCTCAACCTGGAATGGCCGGTTGTTCGCCTTGTTGCCAAAGAGCGCGGTAGACGAGCCGGTCAGCAGGGAGGTCAAGAGGCCGCCGCTCCACGAGCCGAATCCGCCTTGGACATTGAGTGCCGAGCCCAGCTGGTTCAGCAGGGTCTTCGACACTTCCGCCACCTTCACTTCCAGCATGACCTGCTGCGGCGTATCCACGATCATCATGTTGATGACGCTGGCGCCGGCGGGTGCACCGGCTGCGCCACCGCCCTTGTCTGCGCCACTCTGTGCGGAGGCTGCATAGGCGTGTGCGATTTCCATGGCTTGCTGCGCGGCCTGCGCGCTCGACACGTTGCCGGCGAGCACCAGGCTGTCAGCCGCGGTCATCACACGAATCTTGCTTTCCCCTGGCATCAGCTGTGCGAGCGAGGTCTGCAAGCCGCCTGCATCTGCGTTGACCACCACATTGACGATGCTGCAGGCGCCGCTGCGACCCTGCACGATCATGTTGGTGGTGCCTACACTGCGGCCCAGCAGATACATGGATTGCGGCGACACCATGGTGGCTTGCACCACGGCTGGATTGCCGAGGGTGCGATTGCGCACGGGCTCTGGTAGCGAGATGAGCGAAGACTTGCCAACCGGCACCACCACGCTGCTTTCGCCGCGCACGGCGCCCGTGCAGTTTGGTCCACGTACATCAGCCACCGGTGCGGTCGCCAGCGCCGGGTTCATGCTGATCGTCATCTGCACCGGTGCGGATCCACCGGCACGAGACTGCATCACGACCGGTGCTGTGGTGGACTTGGCTACGGCACCCGCTTCCATGGCCGTTTGTGCTGTCGCGTGCGTTGGCATGCAGAGCATGGCGCCGGCGGCACTCGCCAGGACGAGCATGCGTGTGCTGCCGAGGATCTGTCCGCTACGTGGCGCGACAGTGGCGACATTGGTTTTTTGGTTCGTCTTCATATCTCCCCCCCCGAGGGTCTGCTGCACAGGATGAAAATGCGGTTGATACGCTGTGGCTGGTTAACCTCTACGTTGCAATGCGTGTTGAAGAACTGTCAGGTGCGGCGGGTCAGAAGCATTCCATGCTGCCCTGCACGCCAGCCAGGACACCGATGCAGTCGCGTTGCCGGATCGGGCCCGAGGCAACGTGGCGCACCTTGGCGGTTGCACGCGTCGTGCTGACCATCACCACCTTGGGAGCGGGCTCCGCTGCGGGCGTGCCCAGCAAGGTGCCCTTGGTGGCGCCGCCGGTTGCCGTGGCGGCCACGTCAACCTGATTGCGCAGCACCAGCGAGAGCGTTCCAACGCTGCGTGCCACATCGAGCTTCTCTGCCTGATCGGGTGTGACTTCCAGCGTGACCGCGTTGACGACCTTGGGTTGCGTGTCGTCGCGGCTGACTTGCTGTGCGACTGCCAGCACCAGGATCTTTTCCAGCACGATCTTGGAGATGCTGTTGTTATTGTTGTTCGCGCTCTTCGCGTCTTCATTGGTGTTGACGATCACGTCGACCAGGTTGCCTGGCAGTGCGAAGCCCGCTACGCCCACCACGTCATTCACACGCACGGTAATGGCGCGCTTGCCTTCCGCGATGACGGCAGAAAGCCCGCCCTTGGTCCCGATGGGTGCAAGCTTGCTCTCCAGAATCGGTTCGCCTTTCTGCAGGCTCGCGCGCACCACGCGCCCTTGCAGCGCCTTGGGATCGTCAAACGTGCCGGGCGGCAAGCTGCCGGCTGGCCAGCTGACCATGCGCAATTGCTCATTGCCCAGCGGTTGGCCAAGATCCATGTCGCTGGCGGCCACCGCGACTTGTTTGACGGAGCTGGATGACTGCTGAGACAGCCAGCGTGATGCAGAGACAACGGCCGCGATCCCCGCTACCAATGCGACGATCAGCATCACGATTGCACGCGCGTTTTTCATGATGAGTTCCCCCTTCTGAGATCAATAGAGCGGATCGGATTGGCGAGGCTCAGGTGCGAGCCTGCATGTCCTGCCGCCAGCCCATGCCCGCACTCATGGAATCGGTTGTCTTGAAATCTGTGTGCGAACAGAAGTAGATGTCCCATGCCCGGCGCAGCGCCTCTGCGGTCACCTCGGATGGCCCACCGTGGTACTGGACGGCGGAGGCCACCAGGCGCAGCAGGTCGCGCGGAATGCAGGCCAGCAACGGTTTGCCGCTGCCCTCGTGCAGCGCTTCGCGCAGGTAATTGAAGGCGGCATCTGCGTTGTGCAGGCCGAGATCCTGCGCAGCGCGCAGATAGACCTCCCGGTAGTCGGCCACCGAGAGCGGGCCTACGTAAAGCTTGCTGCCGAGTCGGCGCAGGAAGGCGTCGTCACCCAACTGAGCCGGCTCAAGGTTGGTCGAGAAGATCGGCCAAACATCGAACGGCACGGTGAACCGCACGCCGTTGCGCAGCGAGAACATGTCGACGCGGCGGTCCAGTGGCACGATCCAACGGTTGAGCAGCTCGCTCACGCCCACTTGCTGGCGGCCAAGGTCATCGACGATGTAGATGCCGCAGTTGGCCTTCATGTGAGGGGGCGCTTGATAGAAGCCGGTTGTGCCGTCATAGCGCAGTTCGAGCATCTCCAGCGTCAGCTCGCCGCCGGAGAGCACCGCGGGCCGATGGCACATCTGCCAGCGGCGGTCCAGTGGGCGCCGGGCCAAGGGGCCCTCTTCATCTTCCTGCACCACGTGCACGAGTGGGTCGAAGATCTGGATGATTTCGCCCGCGATCGTGATGGCGTGCGGCACCGGCACGGCGCCGGGCAGCAGCATCCCGAGGTGCTGGGCGAGATAGGTCTTGCCGCCGCCGGCAGGGCCGTAAAGCATTAGCGCGCGGCTCGTGTTCAGTGCGACGCCCACATCGTCGAGCAGGTCCGGCGGCATCACGAACGTGCTGAAGGCGGTGGTGACATCAGTCTTGGACAACGAGGCGAACTGGATGGAGTGCCGTTGAACGGATTCAACATAGGCTTCCAGCGTGACGGGCGCGGCGCCGACATAGCTGCAGCGCGCAGTGAACTCAGCGGCGCGTACATAGCCGGCGTCGGTCAAGTGAAAACGCACGTCCAGGTCGTTGGCGCCGCGGTGGGCGACTTCCAGCATGCGCTCGCGCACGGCGTAGGCCGCCACTTCATTGATGACCATGGCGGGCAGCTTGATGGTGTCCATCAGCGTGACCAGCGTGGCGCTGCGATGCAGGTAGGCCACCTTCATGAGCAGACCGAGCAGCAACGAGATGTCCAGGCCCGTTTCGGCCACGGTGCGCGGCAGGATGTGCCAAGGGGCAGCGGGCTCGCGACGGGCGGCGTCCAGCCCGGTGGGCGATGGCACCGCCTCCAGCGAGCGCGGCGCATGTTGGGCGTGCCCGAATTCTGTGTGCTCGATTTTTTGGTCCCCGATCATCTTCATCACCATTTGGCTGAGTGAATACGAAGTGCGCGCCCAGATGTGCAAATTGCGCGCATCAAGCCGATGCAAACAGGACTGCAATCGTGCCGGCGGCAATCGCAACGCCGTACGGCAACGTGCCCACCGACCATGAGGCATCGGCTTGCGGCGTTGGCGCACCGGCTTCCCGGCTGACCTGCCCCGACGTCAACAGGACGTCGCGCAGGTTCCGGCGCAACTGCGCCATGCGCTTATGCCGGAGGGTAAATACCAGTGCCCAGATACCGCCGATCACGAACGTGGCCATTGCAATCTCAAAAGCCATGAACGCACCAAGCCAGGCGCCTACGGCAGCCATGAGCTTCACGTCGCCCGCCGCCATGCCGCGCAGTAGATAGAAGGGCAGGAAGATCGCCAGGCCCGTAAGCCAGCCACACGTCCACTCCAGCGCGCCATTGCCGAAGCCATGGATTGCTACCTGCAGCGGCAGCGCTGCAAGCCATGCACCGAAGGTCAGCCAGTTCGGGATGCGGCGATGTTGCGCGTCGATGGCCGCCGCTATCAGCGCCACGCCCATAGCAACGGGGCCAATCATTGACGAGAGCAGGGTGGCATCGTTCATGGCGTCCTCGGGTTCTTTGGTGCGGTTGCGTGTTCAGTTCAATGAGGTCGGGTCTTGCAAAAGTTGTTGTTGTTCGGCGCGGCGCAACATCATGGGATGGCCGCAGCGATCATTTCGTAGAGAGACTTCACACTGCTACCCAGCGCCACGACGGAGCCGAGAATGACGATCGCGATAAGTGAACCCAGCAGTGCGTACTCGATCGAAGTAACGCCTTGATCGTCGCGCAGCCACTTCCTGGGGTTGATTGGCTTATGCATGCTGGTCTCCTGCGTAGCGCTGGTAGCTGACCGAGTTGGCAGTCCGCTAGAGCGCGGCTGCAATGTTGGAGAACACCGTACTCAGGTTCGTGCCGACGAGCTGAACCGAGGCGATGATCACCACGGCGATCAATGCCGCGATCAGGCCGTACTCGATTGCAGTGACAGCTTGTTCGTCGTACAGGAACTGCTGAAGAAGCGTGCTGTAGCGGTTCATGACAATCTCCCTTTGGCTATATGCCGGTTGTTTCTGGAGCGTGGGTTGCCACGTTCATGGCGCCCCACGCTTGCACTCGCTTGGCATGCATTGCTGGGCAGTAATGCAGTGAGCCTTGGCGTTTGCAACATCAGCGCGTTAGAGCGCGTTTGCGATGCTGTTGAACACGGTGCTCAGGTTGGTGCCGACCAGCTTGACCGAGGCGATGATCACGACTGCGATCAGGGCGGCGATCAGGCCGTATTCGATGGCGGTCACACCATCTTCATCACGGGCGAATTGCTTGAGTGCGTTGAGGTAGTTCATGACAATCTCCTTCAGTGGAAAAAATGCGCGTTCGAAAAGCCAGAATGAAAGAGGTCATGTCGGCGGCGCACAGATGGCACAAGCATGAAACGGCCAGCAGCCCTTGCTGCCTTCACCTGCCCGCAGGAACTCACGTGACACGCACCGTGCGGTGTCGCGCAGCGTGCTGTCCCGTGTGGGCGATGTGAGCGCGTTGTTGGTCGGCATTTGTCTCGATCCCTTTTTTTTCAATTCGATGCTTTGAATTGGAGATTCCGTTTCGCTTCGCCGTCTGCTGTGAACTTGCTGCTCCCCGTTCAAGGCGGCGGTGACGATGTCCTGCGATCTGGCATAGGCAAAAGCCGGGCCACCCCCGTGCAGTTCCATGTGCGACAAGGCTTTGCGGGCGATTGGCTGAATTCGAGGGCGCGTGCTTGACGGTTGGTGCCCGCGTTCTCGGGGGCGGAGTTGCCAGGGGGAAACGCGTGGCGTGGCACGTCGATTTGGATGAGGCTACGTAGGGATGACGCAGCACAGGGGTGTCCTCATTCAAATGGACAGGTGGGGGGGTAGCGTAGTGGATGGTGGAAATCGCCGTCGGGTAGGCTGGGGGTCTGCGTGAGCCTCCTCACCGTGCCCCAGCCGAGGGTGTGTCCATAGCGGGGCGACGTTTCCGGATGGAAACGTTGATGGATCCTCCTGGCGTATCGCTCTGATGGTTGCGCGTAGCAAGGCAGTAGCCACAACGCATCGCGGGAAATGTCCCCGCGCTTCAGTGCTGAAACGTCGATGCAATTTCGACGCTCGGGCGGCGCTAAACACAGACCGCAGGCGCGTGCCCTACCTTGCCTTATCCGAGTGCACGAACAAGACTGGGCTCTAAGACCCGCACGCGGCGTGAAGCTGTCGCGCGCGTGCCGAAGCCCACTCAGCGCAGCGCAGACATCGTGTGCCGCGCACCACCCGGAACCGACGCGAGGAGCAGCATGAGCCAGAGATCTGTGCGTCTGCCAGCCACGCGCAGCGCCGCAGCAGCAATTCGTGCAACCGGTGAGGATGCTGCTGGCCACTGGATCGATCTGGCCCGAGTGCGTGCCTACAGCGGTGCGCTGCTGGTTCTGTTCTGCGTGCTGCTGCTTGGCTGGGCCTGGACGAGCAATGGCTTTACCGATGTGACGATGGCGCGTCCTGGAACGGATTTCTCGGCGTTCTGGGGTGCCTCCTATCTCGCGCTGACGCAGGGCCCTCTGCAGGCATACGACGTGCACCAGCTGACTGCGGTGATCGCCGAGCATGGAACGTTGGGAAGGGGGGCTGAGCTGATCCTTCCCTGGCTCTATCCGCCGACCTTTCTGCTGATGGTCTTGCCGCTGTCTTTGTTGCCGCTGACCTTGAGCTACCTGCTGTTCCTGGCCGGCACGGGGCTCGTCTATTTCAAATCTATCGCCAAGTTGACGGGGGCACAGCACCCCTGGCGCCAGGGATTGTGGTTGCCCGTGCTGGCCGCGCCGGCAACGCTCATCACCATTCTTGCTGGCCAAAACGCGCTGTTGACAGCTGGTGTGGCCGGGGCTGCCGTGTATCACCTGAACAAGCGCCCCGTGCTTGCCGGTGTGCTGATCGGATTGCTTGCCATCAAGCCGCAACTGGCGGTGTTGTTCCCGCTGGCCCTGGTGATTTCGCGTGCATGGAAGGCGCTGGCCAGCGCGCTGCTGACAACCGTGGCGTTTGCGAGTGTCAGCGTGTTGGTCTGCGGCTGGCGCACGGTGCCGGCGTTCCTTGCCAACGCGCAATGGGTGCGGGCGAGCTTCGTCGAGGGCGGCGCCAACCTATGGTGGGGCATGCCAACGCCTATTGCAGCCGCCCGGCTGGCCGGGGCGACCGTGACCGGTGCGTACGCCGTACAGGTGTTGACAGCGCTGGCGATGGCCGCCGCGATGGCCTATGTCTGGCGGCGGACGACGGCGTCTGAGTTACGTGCTGCGGCGCTGGCGATTGCCACGCTGATGGTGTCGCCATATCTGCGTGACTACGAGCTGACATGGCTGGGGCTGGCCATTGCCGGTTTGGTGGGCGACGGTGTGCGTGATGGCAGCGGCAATGGCCTGTCGAGCGGCGAGCGGGCGGCGCTCGTTGTGGCCTGGCTGCTGCCGATCTATGAGCACGCCAATCCGTATTTGAAACTACCGCAGATCGGGCCGCTGGTTCTGATCGCCATGATGGCGCTTGTTGTGCGTCGCGTGGCAACACGGGTGTGAGGGCACCATGGCCATCGCCTTGAACCTTCTAAAGCACAGGGCGCCCGAGGCAACGACGGCGTCTCCAGTGGCAGCCGCGGGTGCTCGCCACTGGTTGGGCCCGGACCGCGTGCGCGTGTACTCGATGGCTGCGCTGGCCTGCTACGTCGCCTACTTTGTAATCTGGGCTGTTCGCGCCAGTGTGTTGAAGGTCGCAGGCGTCTTTCCGCTTGGCGGCGATTTTCTGGTGTTCTGGAGCGCCGCGCAGTTGGTGCTGCAAGGGCACCCGCTCGCAGCCTACGATGTGGCTGTGCTGCATAACGTGGAGCTGGCAACCGTCCCACTGGTGGCGACAACCCAGGGGCTGTTGCCCTGGTTCTATCCGCCAACCTTCCTGCCCTTCATCGCGCCCTTCGGGCTGCTGCCGTACTGGCTTGCCGTGCTCGTCTTCCTGAGTATGAGCGTCGGGTGCTTCCTGTGGGTTGTCGGCCGAATCGTGCCATGGCGGCAGGCATGGCTGCCGTGCGCGGCGTTTCCGGGGATTGCGGTCGTGCTCGCAACGGGGCAGAACGCGTTGCTGCTGGCGGCATGTGCTGGTTTGGCGCTCACCTTGCTGCATTCCCCTCGCCCCAAGCGGCCCCCCAGCCCGATCGCCGCGGGCATGTTGCTCGCCCTGCTGACGGTGAAACCGCAGCTGGCTGTGATGTTTCCGGTGGCACTGATGTGCGCCAGAGCCTGGAAAGCGTTGATTGCAATGGCGCTGACCTCACTCGCGCTGGCAGTGCTGGCGCTGGCAGCGTTCGGCCCGCAGTCGTTCATTGCCTTTCTGCACAACGCGGCGTTTGCACGGTCGGTGGTGGAAGCCGGCACAGTCCATCTGGAGCGCATGCCGACCCTCTTTGCCATGGTCAAGATGCTGCACGGCAGTGTGATGTTGGCCTACGTGCTGCATCTTATGGGGGCCTTCACGGCCTGTGCCGCAGTCGCCTACGCCTGGAGTCGGCCTTGCAGCTTTGCACTGCGCGCCGCAGCCGTGCTGACGGCAAGCATGCTCGCCAGCCCCTACCTGTACGACTACGACCTGGCGTTCCTCGGTCTGGCCATTGCCTGGCTGGCCTCCTACGCGTTACGGGATGGGTGGCTGCCAGGTGAACGTGAAGGGCTCATCCTGCTGTGGCTTTTGCCGCTGGGCGGAATGCTCTTGATTGACCGACTCGGCTTTCAACTGATGCCACTTGTATTGCTGCTTGCACTCGCGCATATCGCGCGCCGTATTCATCTTGAGCGCACACGCAACGCGTCACGTAGCCGCGTGCCAAGGCGCCTTGGACGGGGAGAACAATGATGTTGGATTACAAAAGAAACCAACTCCTTTCGCTGGTCGTACCGTTCTACAACGAAGGCGAGGCGCTGGAGTCCTTCTTTGCACGGGTCGTGCCGATCCTGGAGTCGGTCGAGTTCATGCAGTTCGAGATCGTGTGCGTGAACGACGGTAGCAAGGACGACACCCTGCAGAAGTTGATCGCGGTGTCACGCATGGACGAGCGTGTACGGGTGATCGATCTGACACGCAACTTCGGCAAGGAAGCCGCGCTGACGGCCGGCATTGACGAGGCACTTGGCGATGCCGTCATCCCAATCGATGCTGATCTGCAAGACCCGCCGGAACTGATTCCCACCCTGGTGGCACACTGGCAGAAGGGGGCGGAAGTGGTCCTTGCGCAGCGCGCCAGCCGTGCCTGCGACACCTTCCTCAAGCGGGTGACTGCCGCGGCGTACTACCGCGTCCACAACACGTTGTCCGACCTGAAGCTGCCGGAGAACGTTGGCGATTTCCGCTTGATGGACCGTGCGGTCGTCAATGCGCTAAAGCAGTTGCCCGAGCGACACCGATTCATGAAGGGCCTGTTTGCGTGGGTGGGTTTCAACACCGTGATCGTTCCGTACGAGCGCGAGGCACGCAGCGCGGGTCAGTCGAAGTTCTCCGGCTGGCGCCTGTGGAATTTCGCGCTGGAAGGCATCACCAGTTTCAGCACCTGGCCGCTGCGCAGCTGGACGTATATCGGTTTGGCCATTGCAAGCCTGGCATTCGTGTACGGCAGCTACATCATCGCTCGCACCATGGTTCTGGGTGTGGATGTGCCGGGCTACGCCTCGCTGCTGTCGCTGCTGCTGTTCTTTGGTGGCCTGCAATTGATCGGGTTGGGCGTGGTGGGCGAATACATTGGCCGCATCTACGACGAGGCCAAGGGGCGCCCGATCTACCTGGTGAAGCGCCGCTATCAGGAGCGCCGGCTGCGCAACCGGTTGACGGGTGAGCGGCGCGTGATTCAGATGGTGCGAGGTCAGCGCGGTTAGGCGCGTTCCAGCAAGGGAGGCGCGTCATGTCGGCAATGGATTCTGGGCGCCTGTCCCGTCGCCTGACCGTCTATGCGATGGCAGCATTGGTGCTCCAGGTCTTGGCGTTGATGATCTGGGGGATCCGGTTTTACGTGCTGCACGACTGGACAGCGCCAATGCTCGGCTACGACTTTTCGGTGTTCTGGTCCGCCGCACGGGTTGCGATCGAGCACAACGCCGCAGCTGTGTTTTCTGCGCAATGGATGCAGCCGATGGAAGAGTCGTTGCGACACCAGATCGGCTACTCCCCATGGCCTTATCCGCCCACCTTCTTGCTGGCAGTCATTCTCTTCGGGCTGCTGCCATTCGGGGGCGCCCTCATCCTTTACTTTGTGCTCGGCTTGTCCGCTTATGGCGCGATGCTTGTGCGTATCAACCGCAACGTCGACCGTGCATGGTTGCCTTGGGTCGCCGCGTTCCCAGGGGTGCCTGTCGCGCTGGGGTTGGGCCAGAACTCGCTTCTGACCGTGTCTGCAGCGGGCGCCGCGCTTGCCTTGCTTGAGACAAACGCGGGCGTTGCCGGGCTGTGTATCGCAATACTGGTGATCAAGCCGCAATTTGGCGTGCTGTTTCCGCTGGCGCTCGTGTGCGGGCGGCAATGGAAGGTGCTTGTTGTGGCGGGTCTGTGCACATTGGCCTTCGTTGGAGGCAGCGTTGCCATCTTTGGTGTTGATGCGTGGCGCGCGTTTGCTGCGTATCTTCCCGAGTTCAGCCGGATCGCGGTGGAGCATGGGGGCCGTGACATGTGGAGCGGCATGCCAACCGTATTCGCCGTCAGCCGCAGCGTGGGTCTACCCGTGGGCGTGGCTTATGTTGTGCATGGCTTGGTTGCTGCGCCTGCTGTGATCGTGATGACCTTCCTGTGGACCAAGCGCGCAAGGTTCGAGCTTCGTGCAACGGCCTTCGTCGTGGCCACGCTATTGATGCAGCCCTACATCATGTTCTACGACCTGGTCTGGTTGATCCTGCCGATCGTCTTTCTGATGCGCGATGCCAAGGTCCAAGCGTTGAATCGTCTGGAGTGGATTCTGCTGGCTGCGGCGTGGCTGGCACCTTTGCAGGGCGTTCTTGCGGCCTATGTCGGCCGCTATCTTCAGGTGCTTCCTACGGTGCTGGTTGCGCTACTGGTTATGGCGGTGCGGCGTCATTTCGCATCCGTTGCGATAAGCACGCGTTCTGCTGACTGTCTTGCCGACCACGTGGCTGGCGTATCCCGAGTCGTTTAAGTGCTTGTGGTGGAGTAAGTTGCGCCCCATGCGTCAGCGTTGCGGCACCTGCGATGACGTTGCATGCGAGAGCATTTGAGACCACGCATTGAACCGGTTACGAAACGGCATCTCGACGTAGTTGTGCAGCACATGGGCGGCGGCAAACGCCCAGAAGAGAAACAACGCGTAGGTGAAAAGTTGATCCGCGAGCTCGACGTCTGCCGGCATGCTCACGACAAGCGGCAGCATGACGCCATGTGCCAGATACAGCGGGTACGACACCTTGCCGAGATATTGCGCGGCTGGCGTTTGAAGGATGTGCGAGACGGGGCCGCGGTCACTGATGAGCGCACCGATCAGCGCACCGAACGTCAGTGGCGCGGTCAGTGCAGACCCGGGAAGGGCATCTGCCGAAATGAGCAGGAACAGCGCTGCTGAAAACGCCGTCACCTGAAAGACGGGGTGGCTCGCCCAGGGAATAAGGCGATCTCGGAACTCATAAATGAGGGCGCCGATGAAGAAGCCCGCAATACACCGCAGCCAGCCGAATTGGTGAACTAACTTACTGAGGCAGCCGCCCTGGAGAAGACAGGCTCGGTCGATCTCGATCCAGGCGGCCAGCGCCCACGCCGTCAGGGCTAACGCTGCGAATACCACCATACGGGTGCGGCCGCGCATCAGGATACAACCCGCACCGAACAGAAGGTAGACGTACATTTCGTCGCTGGCGCTCCAGCTCACGGCGTTGCCGATGCCGGCCTGGAAGACGTTCAGGCCCTGCGACATGGTGGCGAGTGCCAGCGTCTCGCCAAACGCCGGCAGATGGCGGGCCACGATGAGGGCGAGGACCGTGGTTGCGATGTGCGTTGGCCACAGACGGCCAATGCGGCGGATCATGAACGTGCGCAGCGATGCGGGATTCGACAACTGCGGGCCACACGCGCCGCTGATGACGAAGCCGCTCAAGACAAAGAAGAGGTCCACCGCAAGGTAGGCATTGGCAGACATCGGGTGCGGCCATGCGCAGAACATGTGATGCACAACGATAAACAAGGCCGCGATGCCGCGCAGGCCCTCAAAGCTTCTGTTCACGCCGTTGTCCCCCGTGCCGGGTTGGATGCGTGTGCGCCAATCGCGGCAACGGGGGGTGTTGCAGCGTCAAAGCTTTCGTGTGGTGCGATCACGCGTTGTGGCGCACGCGCGCGCCGCACGATGATGGCGAGCAAGGCCACCAGCACGATCGGCGCCCATTGCCCTGTCCGGTGAGAAAGCACAGCGAACAGGCCTTGTGCAGGTACCAGCCAGGCGGCAAGCAGCACCGCATTTTCGAATCGGTTGCTGCTGTAGCGTACAAAATCGACCGCAAGCCAGACCATCGGCAAAGCGAGCCAGGCGAGGTCGTAGTAGATGAGATAGGGCTGCACCATCAGCGTCGCAACGGGCAGTGAGGCAGCGCGCAACTCAAAGCGGCAGGCGCTGCGCCATAGCCAAACGCAAACCGCAATCACCAGCAGCGACACGCCGGCGTGAGCCGCATATGACACCGTGGTCGAGTACCCGGCGGACCGCAGCGTGCCGAATACCGTTGGCGCGCCGTACAGGATCACACCACCGTTCTCGACAATAGCGTGGCGGAACATGGCCATGCTTCTCGCGGCGGCAACAAAGGTGGCGGTGCCAAATGCGAGCCAGCTCACCGCTAAAGTCAGCGCCGAGAAGAATGCCGCCGATGCGAGCGCGCGCCACTGGCGCTCGCAGAGTAGGTATAGCGGGAACAGGATACCCAGTTGCGGTTTGATGCACAGCATGGCGATGCAGGCACCTGCCGCCACCGGAGATCGCCGCAGCAGCACCAGCGCCGCACCCGCCGCTGCTGCGGTGAAGAGCGAATTCTGCCCCGTGACCAGCGTGACCCACACACCAGGAAACGCAAGCGCCGGAATGAGCCAAGGCAGCCGCAGCGCGCCTGGCACCGACCGCAGCGTTTTGTTGAGCATCCCCAGATAGAGCGCAATGCCGCAGCCCGAGAAGGCCACCGTGGCCGCACCAAACGACAACAGGCCGATCGGGTAGATCAGCAGCAGAAACGTTGGCGGATAGGAGAACGGTCCAAAGATGTCGGGCGGCAGGATGGCGGCTTCCGTAGCGCGCAACAACCCCCAGTCATACGCAGCTGTCGCGCCGTGCGTGATGGCCAGGTTGGCGGCACTCCAGAAGACAGCCAGATCCCACCCCGGCGAGGGAATGGTGGTGTTCTGCAAGATGTGGTGGCCCCACCACCACACGCCGAGCAGGAAATACTCAAGGAAGAGCAGGGCCCCGCCGTACACGTACAGTCGGCGGGACCCTTGCCAACTTCCCCCTCTCGCTCCCCTCGACCCCGGCGCTGGGTCAACCCGCGCCGTCTCCTGCTGGCTGACTGACATGGTCCGCCCCTGTTTTTTGTTCTGTCCCCGCCTTTTTGCCTTGCTTTTACCCCTGCACACACACCATCCCAAGTTCGCCCTTGCGGATCTGCAGCTTGTGCTCGCGCATCATCCGGAACAGCGTGACGCGTGAGATGCCCAGCTCTTCGGCCACGTCGATGAGCCGTTCATGATTGCGTTGCAGGGCTTCTTTGACGGCACAGCGCTCGGCTGCTTCCCGGGCCTCGGCCAGGGTAGGCGGGCGCGACGGCTCGACGGGCTGCTGCAGGTCGAGGTCGGCCGGCTTGATGATGCCGTCTTCGCACATGGCTGCGGCGTGCCTGATGCGGTTGATCAGCTCACGCACATTGCCCGGCCACGTATGCGCGCTGAGTGCACGCAGTGCCGCCGGTGAGAACCCCTTGATGTGTTCGGGCGAATGGCCGCGCACGCTGTTGAGGATGTGTTCGGCCAGCAGCAGGATGTCGGTATCGCGCTCGCGCAGTGCAGGTTGCTTGACGCGCAGCACGCAGAGGCGGTGGTAGAGATCGCCGCGAAAGCGTTCCGCGGCGATGGCCGCTTCTAGGTCGACATGCGTTGCTGAGATGACACGCACGTCGACGGCAACCGACTCTGTACCGCCCAACCGTTCGATGCAGCCGGTTTCCAGAAAGCGCAGCAGACTGGTCTGACTTTCCAGCGGCATATCGCCGATTTCATCCAGGAAGAGCGTGCCGCCGTGCGCCATTTCGATGCGGCCGGGCTTGCGCTTGACGGCGCCGGTGAAGGCGCCACGCTCATAGCCGAACAGTTCGGACATCAGCAGCGTGGGGGGAATGGCCGCGCAATTGACGGCGATGAATGGCTGGCCGGCGCGGCGCGAGGCGCAGTGGATTGCGCGTGCCGCGAGTTCTTTTCCGGTGCCGGATTCGCCCGAGACCAGCACGGGCGTATCCCATTTCGAGACCTTCTCGATGCTGCGGAACAGGCCTTGCATGGCGGGGCAGTTGCCGATCATGCCATCGGGGCGCAGCGCATCGCGTGTGAGCGTTGCCGCCGGGCGCAGGTGTGCCATGCCGACGGCGTGCCCCAGTGCGTGTGCCAATTCGGCGCTGTCGCACGGGATGTTGTAGTAGTCGACAAAGTACAGGCCGAGCAGCTTGCGCATCGGGTCAGACAACATGTCGCCGTTGCCGACCACTCCGATCCAGCCAATGTTCTGCCGGGCAAGCCAGGGTTCCAGTTCTTCCAATTCGGTGTCGGAGTAACCGCAATCCAGATCCAGCAGACCGCCCAGGACGGACTCTTCGCACAGGTTCAGCGCTTCAAGGTCGCGGCGGTTGTTGGCGAAGAGCAGTTGCCAGCCCTGTTGAGCCAGGTAGCGGCAACGCGTTGCATCGTGACGCAGTGAAACATAAAGCAACGGGCGGTTGATGTACGCGTTCATGTTTTCCCCCAACGTTTTTCTATGGGGCCGCGCACTGCTGTTGCGGCCACCAATGGACTGCCAAGTCAACCGTCGGACAAGGGCGGAAAGCCGTCCGTCCGCAAATGCAGTCTGGGGGAGGAACCTCTATGCACCATGGGGCTGTCGGCGTGCGGTGCATGCCTGGCAACCTGGCGGTCTCGTTTGTTCGAGACTGGCTTTGACGTCGGTTCGCACCGACATTACCCCCGGACAACTTCTAATTCGACTTTCACTGCTACGAGTGGACTCCCCTCGCATTGCCCGAGGCCGTTATGAATGGCTGTATCAGGCGTGTTCTTGGGTGCTTGGCCATCTGGTGTGGCCGCTGCACCGCCTTTGTTCTGAGCTTCCCCTCGGAGTGCCGTTGGATTTGCGCTCCGTCTTGAATCTGTCCTGCGGTCTCGACGGCGGCGTTTCACGTCGCTCTGGTTCGATTGCCGAGCCTCCGGATCACTGATTGGCCTTGCTGGCCCGGACAGTAGAGCGACGACCATGCCACGGCGGATAAACCGTTGAGCCACAACGATTCCCGCCAGAACCAGGGTATTTGCAGTGGCAGGCGCTAGTCGGATGTTTCGAATTGGATACGTGCCGGATAGCGACAGGGGCCACCGAAAATCGCCTCAGACGGAGGTGATTTGTGCGCAATACATCGCGCAAACGGACGCAAAAAGTGACGTTAAATGCCTGTTGCAATGCAAAAACTCGGGGGCAACCAGAGGGGCCTCGAATGGTTGCATTCATGAAACATGGTTCGCAAATCCTGCAATGCAGAGCCCCGTAGCGGGTGCTCTCGTATCGCACGACGCACACGTCCGTCGCGGAAATGGCGTAACGGCTTCTCGGCGATGTGGGTGACGGCACCGCAGAACATGAAGCAGATGCCTGAGGGGCGGCGCCTATCAGGTCATCCTAAAAGATGAGGCGCCTGATTGCCTGGGCGTGTTGCCCATGCGTTCCTTCGCGCGTGCGCTTTTGTATCAGAACTGAAACACGTGCCGTGGATGTGCACGTGCAGTCGGATCTTTGCGAAACAAGGCGATGGATGTGGCGGCAGCCCCCGGGGCTTGGGACGCTGCTTGGCAGCCTCGCTTAACGTAGCGCCGTTACAGCACGACCGGCCGGTCGCTCAGCTCATTGGTGCGCGGTGTGCCATCGGAAGGCACGTGTGCGGCGAGGAGGTCGTTGATCTGCGCCAGCGCATCGAGCACCGGCGCCATGGCCACGCGTTGCGCGAAGCCGCGCGTGATGGTTTCGCAGATGGTGCGCCACGTGTGTGCGTCGACTTTCGCGGCGATCCCGTGGTCGGCCAGGATCTCAACCGCGTGGTCAGCCAGGTTGATGTAGAGCAGCACGCCCACGTGCTCGCGCGTATTCCACACTTCCAGCAACCCGAACAGCATCCGGGCGCGGTGACGTGGCGACACGCCGGCCCACGCGTCGCGCACGGGCAGCGAGCTTTCGATGACGACGCGCACTTCGCCGCGATGGCGTTGTTCGCCTTCGCGCACGGCGGCTTCGAGCTTTTGCAGATCCTCGGGCGGAAACGCGCGCCTGGCGTGCGACGAGGTCGTCAGCAGGTGGGCGAGGGCGCGGCGGGCGCCGCGGTGATGTCGGGTTGTGGATGCCATGGATGCGTTTACCGGTTACCAGTTGCCGGAGGCGCCGCCGCCGCCGAAACCACCGCCGCCGCCTCCGCCGAAGC
>NZ_JBGLYZ010000046.1:0-36448 GCF_047304345.1 Ralstonia sp. Ralssp135 | reverse complement strand
CCGCACATCCCCAATCACCATCCCCCGATCCACAGCCTTGCACATGTCGTAAATCGTGAGCAGCCCCACCTGCACCGCAGTCAGCGCCTCCATTTCAACGCCAGTTTGCCCCCGTGTCTCGGCACGAACCGTACAGCGGACGGCGTGTGAATCTTCATCCAGCGCAAACTCCACCGCCACCTTCGTCAACGCCAACGGATGACACAGCGGAATCAAATCCGACGTCCGCTTGGAGCCTTGGATGGCCGCAACGCGCGCAATACCGAGCACGTCGCCCTTCTTGGCGTTGCCATCGCGCACCAGCGCAAACGTCTCGGGCAGCATGCGGATCGTGCCGGTGGCGACGGCCACGCGGTGCGTGACGGCCTTGTCGCCGACGTCGACCATATGGGCTTGTCCGGCGGAATCGAAGTGGGTGAGTTGCGACATGAGTGACAGCGCGTTTTGCGGGGCAGGGTGCGAAGCGTTTTATGATAGCAAGCACCCGGCTTGCGGCTATGTGGCCGCGCTGATTCCGCTCTCCGTGCTTTCCGTATGACGCTTTCACTTTTTCGGCCGCGCGTCCGCAAGCTGACGGCTGCTGTGTTGTTGACGACGTGGCTGGCGCCCCTGCCGCTCCCCGTGCTGGCGCAGGCGGTGGCGTCCGCGCCGGCAGCTTCGGTCAATCCGGGGTTGGGCTCTGCCGCGGCTGCCGATCAGGTGCAAAGCAACCTGAATCGCAGCGTGCAGATCGGCCGGCAGTCGCCGTATTTGCCGAAGGAGCCGGCCGTCATTGATGCGCCGACGTACGAGCTGCCCGATATGGGTGATCCGTCGACGGCGTCGTTGTCGCCCGAGATGGAGCGCCGTCTGGGCGACCGTGTGATGCGCCAGATACGCCACGATCCGGATTTCGTGCCTGACCCGCTGATCACCGATTACCTCAACACCATTGGCTACAAGCTGATCGAAGCGGCGCGCCGTCAGCATGTGGCGGGCAGCACGTCGGCGTCGAGTTTTGAGCTGTTCGCCGTACGCGATCCGGGCATCAACGCGTTTGCGCTGCCGGGCGGCTACATCGGCGTGAACACGGGTACGTTGGTCGCGACCGAGAGTGAATCGGAGCTGGCCTCGGTGCTCGGCCACGAAATCGGACACGTGCTGCAGCGGCACATTGCACGCGGCATCGATAAATCCGGTGAGTCGATGTGGATTGCGCTGGCGTCGATCCTGCTGGCGGGTCTTGCGGCCACCAAGAGCGGTGACGCCGCCCAGGCGCTGGCGATGGGTGGGCAGGCGGCGGCAGTGTCGAACCAGCTCGCCTTCTCGCGCGGCGCGGAGCGCGAGGCGGACCGCGTCGGTTTCACGCTGCTCACGGGCGCAGGCTACAACCCCGACGGCATGCCGGACTTCTTCCGACGCCTGCAGCGCGTGACGAACATTGCCGATACTGGCGTGATTCCCGGTTATGCGCGCACCCACCCGCTGACCGGCGAGCGCATCGCCGACATGGAAGACCGCGCGCGTGGCTTGCCACATCCGCGCCAACCGCGCCGGCCAGAATTTGGTTTTGCGAAGGCGCGTGCGCGCGTGCTGCAGGAAACGTCGACGAGCGCCTATATCGACGTGCGAAATGCGATGCGCTCGCAGTTGTCGTCGGCGCCAGATGCGCCTGTCGAGAAGCGCGCGGCGCTCTGGTACGGCGTGGCCGTTGCCAACCAGATGGCCGGGCGGCTGGATGACGCTGAGCAGGCGTTGCAGGAGGCGCGACGCCTGTACGGCAACATTCCCGGCATCACATCTGGCAGCGTCGAGCTGGACGTAACGGCCATCGAACTCGCACGCGCTCGCGACCGTACTTCCGAGGCGCTGACATTGGCGCGCGCGGCGCTCACTGCGTACCCGCTGTCACGCGCGGTCGGCATCACCTATGCGCAAACGCTGCTGACGGCCGGTCGGGCCGATGACGCGATTCCGTATCTGAAAGACAAGACCCGCGAAGACACCGCCCAGCCAATCTGGTGGGACATGCTCGCTCGTGCCTATGCCGACAAGGGCAAGCGCGTTGAGCAGCATCGCGCGCTGGCAGAGAAATACGCGCGGGATGGGGCGTGGGGGTCGGCAGTGGAGCAATTGAAGCTCGCCCGCGATGCGGGAGATGCGGATTTCTACACGCTATCCGAAGTGGATGCGCGCTTGCACCAGATGGAGCGGCAATACCGGGAAGAGAAGGCGGAAGACAAGGCGCTGCCGAAGTAGCGCGGGTAGGCCGGGGGACGCTATTCCGCTGGCCGAGTTATGAAACCATAGCGCTTTGCGACTTCGGCGCTCGCAATTGGCTCAATGTCGAACGTCTGATCACCCAGCGTCAAGGTACCCAGCGCGGCTCCGCTGGCTTCTCCGTGCCATTGGGCCAACGAGGAGAACGGCTCGAGATCGTGATCGTGCAGCAGGGCAATGGTCTCTTCTGCTTCGCATCCGCCCACGCGGCCCGAGAGCAGCACGCTGCCGTGTTCGTCGACAAAACAGCCGCTTGGCGAGAACGCAGCGCCGGTGGTTGTCGTGAACGCTGGGGGCGCGCCGTCGGCTGACAGCCGCACCACCCACGGCGTGTAATCGAGTTCGACAAACACCCGCTGCGGCCCATTCTGAAAGAACCAGCGCCCGACATCGTCATGCGCGTAGTTGCGCACGATGAAATCGACGAGCGCGGCGTGGCGGATCGGCTCACCGGACAGGTTGTTGGCCTGCGCATATTCGTTGCGCATGCGCCATTGGCCCCGCCGATCCAGCGCCAGCCAGCCAAAGCAATTCGGCACGTTCGGCCACTTGGCCATGGCCTGGCGGACGATGTCATCCATGGGCGTCTTCCGCGTTGGTTTGGCGGCCCAACACGTCATCGAAAAAGCGCAGGACGCGGGCGGGCATCCAGTCGACGCGGCCTGTCTTGCCATGGCGCACCAGGAAGCCGACATGGCCGCCGTGCAGCGGCTGGTCCAGCGTGATGTCGGCAGACACGTCGGCGGGGCCAGGCAGGTGCTGTCCGGGCAAGAACGGATCGTTGCGCGCGTTCAGCACCAGCGCGGGCACGCGCACCTCGCGCAGCACGGGTTTGGACGAAGCGCGTGTCCAGTAGTCGAGCACGTCACGGAAACCGTGCAGCGGGGCGGTGACAAGATTGTCGAACTGCCCCAGCGTGCGCGTGGCCATCATGGCGGCGCGGTCGTACAGGCCTGGGTGCTGGTCGAGCTTGGCATTGGCCTTGTCCTTGAGCGTGCGCAGGAACATGCGCGTGTAGACCATGTTGAAGCCCTTGGACAACGCTGCGCCGCCCGCCCGCATGTCCAGCGGCGCAGACACCGTGGCAGCCGCGCTCACGTAGCGCGCATCGGTGCCGTGTTCGCCCAGGTAGCGCAGCAGCGCGTTGCCGCCCAGCGAGATGCCGACGACCAGCAGCTTGCGGCCCTGCGGCTGGCAAACCGTCCGATAAAGGCGTTCGAGGATCCACGCGATCTCGGCGCCGTCTCCACAGTGGTACATGCGCGGCGCGAGGTTCATCTCGCCCGAGCATCCGCGAAAGTGCGGAATGACCCCAAGCCAGCGGCGCGCGCGCAGCGCGTCCATCAGCAGCCGCGCGTAATGGCTGCGCGAATCGCCCTCCAGGCCATGAAACATGACGACGAGCGGCGCGCGCGCATCCGTTTCATGCGTGGTCCAGTCGAGGTCGATGAAATCGTGGTCGGGCGTGTCCCAGCGTTCGCGCCGATACGCAATGCGCGGAAAGCGCCACAGGCGCGCGGGCACGATCGTCTGCGCATTGCCGCCGATCAGCCACCACGGCGAGCGGAACGCATGCGGCTCGAACGGCCCTGCAAGCAGGGCGCCCAGATTCAGTTCAAGGGGAGTGGCGTGGCGAGACGGGTGGGTCATCGAGAGAGACGGCAGCCACGCCAAGCGCGGCAGCTTAGTGCAGAGAGTGCGTAACGCTGGCGATGGAGGCGGCCACGCGTTCTTCGGCGGCCTGGCTGGAATGCACGTGGGCGATACGCCAGCCTTCGTGGTTCTGCATCAGCACGTAGGTCGTGTGCACGTACAGGTCTGCCTCGGTGGCGGTGGCCGAGAAGCGCAGCGCTTCCGTGGCTTCGAAGATCGATACGCCGAGCGACGAGTGCACCTGCTGCGAGAGGCATTCGATCCAGACCGGGTTCTTCTCGACCAGCGCATCAAGGCAGCCGCGCAGTTGCTCGTGGCCGTTCAGGCGCTGGCCGTCGGGCAGGATGAAGCTCACCGAGTCCTCATCGAGCCACAGCTTGAGCGCGCCATCGGCGTCGCGGCGCTTGAGCGCATCGCGATAGGCTTCGAGGATGTCCTCGGCGGCTTCGAACAGGCGGGCAAATCGTGGCATGGCGGTGAACGTTAAGGAGAGCGTATTACTGCGGCTGCAGCAGCCGGCGCAATTCATGAAACACCATCTCGGGTCCGATGTCGCGCAGGCAGCGCAAGTGGCCCAGCGGGCATTCGCGTGCAAAGCACGGGCTGCACTCCAGATGGAGCCACATGATACTCGCAGCGGGCGACAGCGGCGGCGTGTGGCGGGGGTCGCTGGAGCCGAATACGGCCACCTGTGGGCGCCCCAGCGCGGCCGTCACGTGCATCAAGCCGGAGTCGTTGCAGATGGCCGCTTCGGCGCGGGCAAGCAGCTCGATGGCTTCGTCCAGCGAGGTCTCGCCGCACAGGTTGCGTACGAACGGCGCGCGCTCGACGATGGCGTTGGCCATCTCGCGGTCCTTGCCCGAACCGAGCGCGACGATCTGCGCATACGGGAACGAGCGGCGCAGCATCTGCGCAAGCTCTGCAAAGTGCTCGGCAGGCCAGCGCTTGGCGGGGCCGTATTCCGCGCCCGGGCAGAAGGCAATCAGCCGCGCGTTGCCCGGAATGCCGAACTTGGCCGAGGTGGCGGCCACCCGCTGCACATCAACGTCGAGCTTGGGGTCGGGCAGGGTGTCGGGCAACTTGGCGTGGGGCTTGAAAGCCAGCGCCGCGTAGTGCTGCACCATCGGCGGACGCGCGTTCTTGGGCGGATTCGGGTAGCGCACGTTCAGCACGCCCAGGCGCGACTCGCCCTTGTAGCCGATGCGCAGCGGAATGCCGGCCAGCCACGGGATCAGCGCGCTCTTGAACGAGTTCGGCAGCACGTACGCTGCGTCAAAGGTTTCGCCTTTGAGCTGCTGCGCGAACATCGTGCGGCTGCCGAGCTGCAGCTTGCCGTGGGCGAGTTCGGTCGGCAGCACGCGCGCGATCTCGGGCATGCGCGCCAGCACGGGCGCAACCCATTTTGGGGCGATGGCGTGGATCTGCGCGCGCGGGTGCCGCGCCTTGATCTGCGCGAACAGCGGCTGCGCCATCAGCGCATCACCGATCCAGTTGGGGGCGACGACGAGAATCTTGCGCATCATCGAATCGCCTGGTGAGCGCTGCGACCGGTGTACTGCAGGTGAATCGGGCTCAATGGTGGCCCTTCAGTTCAACACCGGGGGCCAGCTTGTAGACGGTGCCGCAGTACGGGCACTTGGCCTCGCCGGTGTCGGCGATGTCGAGGAACACGCGCGGATGGTAGTTCCAGGCCGGCGTTTTGGCGGTCGGGCAATGCAGCGGCAGGTCGTCTGCGCCGATTTCGATCGTGGGTGCGGTTTGCGTGGTCATGGTGAGTGAGGAGTGCCGGCGCGGTCTGAGCAGGTCAGCCACACCGTGATATGGGCCGCAGGTTCAAAAACCGACAAAGGCGAAATTGTAAGGGGTGGGCGCAGGCGCGCCAACGCCGATTGTTGCAGTGCGTGGCGCCTGGCACGAATCGTTTCGTAGCGCAGGGCGCACGCGCATCCCCGTTAAGCGGATGCTTAACATCAAAAGTATAATCGCGTGTTTCCTACGAGCCACCCATGTCGCCCCCGACGTTTCTGCGCGTACGCGCTGCCGGCTGCCCCTGTCCGGTTGATCAAAAAGAGTCTGATTCGCCACTTTTGGGGGCGCCATGGCGCTAGTTCGCTGGGCGGCTGCGTTGCAGCGCCGCTGGGAAGCAATCGATCCAGCCGAACGTGCGGGCTTCTTTGCTGGCGTGCGCGCCTACATGCCGTCGATGCCGCCGGTGCTCGCCTGGGGGCTGGTGACGGGCGTGGCGATGAGCAAATCGGTGCTGACCATCCCGCAAGCCATCGGCATGACGATCTTCGTATATGCCGGGTCGTCGCAGTTGGCGGTGCTACCGTTGCTGGCGGCGGGGTTGCCGATCTGGACGGCGCTGCTGACGGCGTTCATCGTGAATGTGCGTTTCATCATCTTTAGCGCCGGGCTGATGCAGCATTTCGGGCACCTGCCGTTCATGCGGCGCGTGGTTCTGGGCGTGTTCAACGGCGATCTGCCGTTCGTGCTGTTCACCCAGCAGTACCCCTCGGCCGCGCCGCAGGCGGGCAAGGAGGGCTATTACTGGGGCATGGTCCTGCTGAGCTTCGTTGGCTGGCAGGTGTCGTCCATCGTGGGCATCGTCGCGGCGAGCCTGTTTCCTGACGCGTGGGGCCTGGCGCTGGCCGGGACGCTCGCGCTAATTCCTGTCATGGTGTCGACCATTCGTAGCCGTGCCACCCTCATGGCGGTGGCTGTGGCGGCGGTGCTGGCGCTGGTTGCCTTCAAGCTGCCGTATCGATTGAGCCTGGTGATTGCCGTCACTGGCGCGATGGCTGCCGGCCTGGCCGCCGACGAAGCCGCCGCGCGCCTGCAGTGGCAGCGCCGCCGTGCCGCGCAGGCCGCAGCTGACGAGGACGATGCATGACCGCGCTCGAAATCTGGCTCGTCATTGCAGGGATGACCGTGGTGACGATCGTCACGCGTTCGTTGTTCCTGATCGTGGGCAACCGCATGACCCTGCCCACCCGCGTGCAGCACGCGCTGCGCTTTGCGCCCGCTGCCGCGCTCGTCGCCATCGTCTTGCCCGATCTGCTCTGGAACCAGGGGCACTTCGACGCGAGTTGGACCAACCCGCGGCTGATGGCCGGCGTTGCCGCCACCGCGTTCTATGTGGCGACGCGGCGCATGCTCGGCATGATCTTCGTCGGCATGGGCGTCTTTACCGTGCTGCGTCTCTGGGGATGAACATGCCGGGCTCCAATCGCAACGGCGCGATCTTCGCGTTTCTGGCCTACACGATGTGGGGCCTGTTTCCGCTGTACTTCAAGCTGCTCAAGGCGGTGTCGCCGGTGGAGATTCTCTCGCACCGGGTGATCTGGTCGTTGGCGGTGATGGTGGTGATTCTGCTCGTGAAGCGGCACTGGGCGTGGCTTTGGGCGCTGCGCACGCAGCCGCGTGTCGTGGGCCGCTACGCGGCCAGCACCAGCCTGTTGGCCGCCAACTGGCTGACCTACATCTGGGCCGTCAACCACGACCACGTGATCGACGCCAGCTTGGGCTACTTCATCAACCCGCTGGTGGTGGTGATGCTGGCGCTGCTGGTGCTCGGCGAGCGGCTGCGGCCGGTGCAGTGGGTGTCGGTGGCGCTGGCCGCAGCCGGCGTGGCGTGGCTGACCTGGCAGGCCGGCACGCTGCCGTGGATTGCGCTGGCGCTGGCGTTCTCGTTCGGGTTCTACGGCTTGCTGCGCAAGACCTCGCCGCTGGGCGCGCTGGAGGGGCTGACGCTCGAGACGCTGCTGCTGTTTCCGCTGGCGCTGGTCTATCTCGGCTGGCTGGCTTCGCAGCATCAGAATGCCTTCCTGGTCGCGTCGCCCGGCACGCAGTTGCTGCTGGCGCTGGCCGGCCCGCTGACGGCGCTGCCGCTGCTGCTGTTTGGCGCTGGCGCCCGGCGTATTCCGCTGTCGCTGTTGGGTTTGTTGCAATACGTGAGCCCGACGCTGCAGCTGCTGCTGGGCGTTTGGCTCTACAACGAGCCGTTTGCGGGCCCCAAGGTGGCGGGCTATGTGCTGATCTGGGCGGGTCTGGCCGTGTATTCGGCCGAAGGCTGGATGCGGCTGCGCCGTCGCACGCCGCTGTCTGCATAGTCCCCGCCAATCGGCCTCGGCAAGACGGTCGAGCCCGGAAGCTTCGGCCGAGAAACGCACGTTTTGACCAGGCGCATCGGGTAAAATCGTTGTTTTCCGCGATTTCTTCCGTAGCTGCCATGCCCCACGTCCTGCGTCTGTCCGATCTCATCTCCGAAGGAAAGCTTGCCGGTAAGCGCGTGTTCATCCGCGCCGACCTCAACGTGCCGCAAGACGATGCCGGCAACATCACTGAAGACACGCGCATCCGCGCATCCGTGCCGGCCGTCAAAGCTGCGCTGGACGCGGGTGCCGCCGTCATGGTCACTTCGCACCTGGGCCGCCCGACCGAGGGTGAATTCAAGCCCGAAGACTCGCTGGCGCCGGTTGCCAAGCGCCTGTCCGAGCTGCTGGGCCGTGACGTGAAACTCGTCCAGAACTGGGTGGACGGCGTAGATGTCGCGCCCGGCCAGGTCGTGCTGCTGGAAAACTGCCGCGTGAACAAGGGCGAGAAGAAGAACGGCGACGAACTAGCCCAGAAGATGGCCAAGCTGTGCGATGTCTACGTCAACGACGCCTTCGGCACCGCCCACCGCGCGGAAGCCACCACCCACGGTATCGCCAAGTTTGCGCCCGTCGCCTGCGCCGGTCCGCTGCTGGCCGCCGAGCTGGATGCGCTGGGCAAGGCGCTGGGTCAGCCCGCACGCCCGCTGGTGGCCATCGTGGCCGGCTCGAAGGTTTCGACCAAGCTGACCATCCTGAAGTCGCTGGCGGACAAGGTGGACAACCTGATCGTCGGCGGCGGCATTGCCAACACGTTCATGCTGGCCGCCGGCCTGAAGATCGGCAAATCGCTGGCGGAAGCAGACTTGGTTGGCGATGCAAAGGCCATCATTGAGATGCTGGCAGCACGTGGCGCGTCGGTGCCCATTCCCGTCGATGTGGTGTGCGCCAAGGAATTCAGCGCCACCGCGGCCGCCACCGTCAAGGATGTGGCGGATGTGGCGGACGACGACATGATCCTCGACATCGGCCCCAAGACGGCTGCCCAACTGGCCGAACAACTGAAGACAGCCGGCACCATCGTCTGGAACGGCCCGGTGGGCGTGTTCGAGTTCGACCAGTTCGGCAATGGCACCAAGGTGCTGGCCGAGGCGATTGCTGCCTCGTCGGGTTTCTCGATTGCGGGCGGCGGCGACACGCTGGCTGCTATCGCCAAGTACAACATTGCCGACAAGGTGGGCTATATCTCCACCGGCGGCGGTGCGTTCCTCGAATTCCTGGAAGGCAAGACGCTGCCGGCCGTCGAAATCCTGGAACAACGCGCGCAGAACCAGGCCACCGCGGCCTGAGCGCAAGCGCTGCGAATATCCCCCCACAACAACGAGACACCGCCGCCCATGACCCGTGCTACCAAGATCGTCGCAACGCTCGGCCCCGCGTCCAGCACGCAGGAAGTCCTGACCCGCATGATCGCCGCGGGGGTGGACGTGGTGCGGCTGAACTTCTCGCACGGCGCGGCGCAAGATCACATCGATCGTGCGCAGCTCGTGCGTGAAGTGGCGCGTTCGGTAGGCCGCGAGGTGGCCATCATGGCCGACCTGCAGGGTCCGAAGATCCGCGTCGGCAAGTTCGAGAGCGGCAAGATCACGCTCGAACCGGGTGATCGCTTCACGCTTGATGCCCGCTGCGAGCTTGGCAACCAGGAGCGCGTCGGCCTCGACTACAAGGAATTGCCGCGCGATGTTGGCCCGGGCGATCTGCTGCTGCTCAACGACGGGCTGATCGTGCTGCAGGTCGAGCGCGTGGTGGGTGAAGAGATCGAGACCATCGTCAAGATTGGCGGCGATCTGTCCAACAACAAGGGCATCAACCGCCAGGGCGGCGGGCTGTCGGCGCCGGCGCTGACAGCCAAGGATATGGAAGACATCAAGACCGCGATGGCGCTGGGCGCCGATTACGTCGCAGTCAGCTTCCCCAAAAACGCGACCGACATGGAAATGGCGCGCCAATTGGCCGCCGTGGCGGGCGCGCCGCACAATCACAAGACGCGCATGATCGCCAAGATCGAACGCGCCGAGGCCATCCGCCCGGGCGTGCTCGAAGAGATCCTGGCCGCTTCCGACGGCATCATGGTTGCGCGCGGCGATCTGGCCGTGGAAGTGGGCAACGCGGCCGTGCCGGCGCTGCAGAAGCGCATGATCAAGCTGGCCCGCGAAAACAATAAGCTGGCCATCACCGCCACGCAGATGATGGAATCGATGATCGTCAACCCGGTGCCGACGCGCGCCGAGGTGTCGGACGTCGCCAACGCCGTGCTCGACGGCACCGATGCGGTGATGTTGTCGGCCGAAACCGCCGCCGGCCGCTATCCGGTCGAGACCATCGAGGCCATGGCTGCCATCTGTTTGGAAGCCGAGAAGTCGCAATCCGTGCACCTGGACACCGACTTCCTCGACCAGACTTTCAGCCGCATTGACCAGTCGATTGCCATGGGGGCGCTGTTCACGGCGCACCATCTGCAGGTCAAGGCGATTGCCGCGCTCACCGATTCCGGCGCCACGGCGCTGTGGATGAGCCGCCACGGCATCAACATCCCCATTTATGCGATGACGCCCAACGTGGCCTCGCAGCGCAAGATGGCCCTGTACCGCAACGTGCAGTCGCTGCCGCTGGCCAACAGCGCCGACCGCGACGAAGCGCTGCATCAGGCCGAAGAACTGCTGGTCGCGCGCGGCGTCGTGCAGCGTGGCGACTTCATCGTCCTAACCGTCGGCGAGCCGATGGGACAGGCCGGCGGCACCAACACGCTCAAGATTGTTCGCGTCGGCATGCACTGACGCCCACGACGGAACGCCGTTTGCTACGTCTACCAGACGCCCACGCGTTCCTGAGACCGAATACAGATCGATCCATAGGAGAAAACCATGCCACTCGTCTCGATGCGCCAACTGCTGGACCACGCCGCTGAAAACGGCTACGGCCTGCCGGCATTCAACGTGAACAACCTGGAGCAAGTCCAGGCTGTGATGGAAGCTGCCAAGGAAGCCGGCGCACCGGTCATCCTGCAGGCCAGCGCAGGCGCCCGCAAATACGCCGGCGAATCGTTCATCAAGCACCTGATCCAGGCCGCTGTCGAGGCTTATCCGGAGATTCCGCTGGTCATGCACCAGGATCACGGCCAAAGCCCGGCAATCTGCCAGGGCGCCATCGACCTGGGTTTCGGTTCGGTCATGATGGACGGCTCGCTGCGCGAAGACGGCAAGACCCCGGCCGATTTTGACTACAACGTCGACGTGACGCGCCGCGTGGTCGAGATGGCCCACAAGGTTGGTGTGACCGTTGAAGGCGAACTCGGCTGCCTGGGCTCGCTGGAGACCGGTATGGCCGGCGAGGAAGATGGCCACGGCGCGGAAGGCAAGCTCGACCACTCGTCCCTGCTGACCGACCCCGAAGAGGCTGCCCAGTTCGTCAAGGCGACCCAACTGGACGCGCTGGCCATCGCCATCGGCACCAGTCACGGCGCCTACAAATTCACGCGCAAGCCCACCGGCGACATCCTCGCCATCAGCCGCGTGAAGGAAATCCACGCCCGCATCCCGAACACCCACCTGGTGATGCACGGCTCGTCGAGCGTGCCGCAAGAACTGCTGGCCATCATCAACCAGTACGGCGGCAAGATGAAGGAAACCTACGGCGTGCCCGTCGAGGAAATCCAGGAAGCCATCAAGTACGGCGTGCGCAAGATCAACATCGACACAGACATCCGCCTGGCAATGACGGGCGCGGTGCGCAAGTTCCTGGCCGAAAACCCGGACAAGTTCGATGCCCGCGAATGGCTCAAGCCCGCCCGCGAAGCCGCCAAGCAAGTCTGCAAGGCGCGCTATATCGAGTTCGGCTGCGAAGGTCAGGCTGGCAAGATCAAGCCGATCGGCCTGTCTGTGATGGCGCAGAAGTACCAAAGCGGCGATCTGGCGCAAGTGGTGCAATAAGCATTTCGCGTCACATCTGGCAAACGGCTGGCACTGCGCCAGCCGTTTTGCATTGCATGGGCCACGTATAATGCTGGCCTTCCACGTTTTCTTCTCTCCTCTCGGGTTCCGCCGTGTCCGCCACCCCTGCATCCTCCGCCCTTTACGAATCGTCGATCACCAGCCTGCCGTTGCTCGGCCGTGGCAAGGTGCGCGAGAACTACGCTGTCGGCGACGACAAGCTGCTGATGGTCACCACCGACCGCCTCTCGGCGTTTGACGTGATTCTCGGCCAGCCGATTCCGGACAAGGGCCGTGTGCTCGCGCAGATGTCGGATTTCTGGTTCAACAAGCTGCGCCACATCGTGCCGACGCACGAGACGGGCATCGCCCCGGAAACCGTGGTGGCCCCGAATGAAGTCGACCAGGTGCGCGGCCGCGCCATCGTGGTCAAACGCCTGAAGCCGATTCTGGTGGAAGCCGTGGTGCGCGGCTACCTGGCTGGCAGCGGCTGGAAGGATTACCAAGCCACCGGCGCTGTCTGCGGCGTGCATCTGGCCCCCGGCCTGCAGAACGCGCAGAAGCTGCCCGAGCCGATCTTCACCCCCGCCGCCAAGGCAGAGATGGGTGAGCACGACGAGAACATCTCCTTCGATGAAGTCGAACGCCGCATCGGTCCCGCGCTGGCCGCGCAGATCCGCGACGTGAGCATCCGCCTGTACAAGGAAGCCTCCGACTTTGCTGCCACGCGCGGCATCATCATCGCCGACACCAAGTTCGAATTCGGTCTGGATGAAAACGGCACGCTCACGCTGATGGACGAGGCGCTCACCGCCGATTCGTCGCGCTTCTGGCCGGCCGATTCGTACCAGGTTGGCACGAACCCGCCGTCGTTCGACAAACAGTTCGTGCGCGATTGGCTCGAAGCCGTGCGCATCGATGGCAAGCCGTGGCCGAAGACCGCGCCGGCGCCGCAACTGCCCGCCGACGTGATCGAAAAAACCGCCGACAAGTACCGCGAAGCACTGACCCGCCTGACCGGTGAGTCCCTGCGTTAAACCGGAGCGATGACGATGACCGCACAGCAATCCGCCCCGCTCGTTGGCGTGGTGATGGGCTCCAGCTCCGACTGGGAAGTGATGCGCCACGCCGTCGACATGCTCACGCAGTTCGGCATTCCGTTCGAGGCGCAGGTTGTTTCTGCGCATCGCATGCCGGACGACATGTTCCGCTACGCCGAAGCCGCACGCGGCAGGGGTTTGCGCGCCATCATCGCTGGCGCGGGCGGGGCGGCGCACCTGCCGGGCATGATCGCCGCCAAGACGATCGTGCCGGTGTTCGGCGTGCCGGTGCCGTCCAAGTACCTGCGTGGCGAAGACTCGCTGCTCTCCATCGTGCAGATGCCCAAGGGCATTCCGGTGTCGACGTTCGCCATTGGCGAAGCCGGTGCCGCCAACGCAGCGCTGGCTGCCATCGCGACGATCGCCACCACCGACTCGGCCCTTGCCGACAAGCTCGAAGCCTTCCGCGCCCAGCAGACCGAAGTCGCGCGCGGCATGACGCTCCCTGTGCACGGCGCTTAAGTAACCTACGACCCGATTCATGGCCGACGACCTGAACCCGCGCCTGGCGCAAGCCCACACCGCGGAATCCCGCGCGCTGAACGTTCCCAACGCGATCCTGCCCGATGCCTGGCTTGGCATGCTCGGCGGCGGCCAGCTCGGCCGCATGTTCACGCACGCCGCGCAGGCGATGGGTTACAAGGTCTGCGTGCTCGACCCGGACCCGAATAGCCCCGCCGGCACCATCGCAGAGCGCCATCTGTGCGCCGGCTACACCGATGAAGCCGCATTGGCCGAGATGGCTGCGCTGTGCCCGGCCGTCACCACCGAGTTCGAAAACGTGCCGGCCATGGCGCTCGACCGCCTGGAGCAACTCGGCGCGTTCGTTGCGCCGCGTGCCAACTGCGTGTCGATCGCGCAGAACCGCATCGCCGAGAAAAAGTTCTTCGCGCTGTGCGCCGCACGCACCGGCATCCACCCGGCACCGAGCTGGGTGATCGAGCATGAAGCCGATATCGAACAACTGCCCGCCGACCTGCTGCCCGGCATCCTGAAGATTGCCCGCATGGGCTACGACGGCAAGGGCCAGGCGCGTGTCTCAACGGTTGAAGAACTGCGCGCTGCCTGGGGCGCCATGCAGCACGTGCCGTGCGTGCTGGAGAAGATGCTGCCGCTGGCGTACGAGGTGTCGGTGCTGGCCGCGCGCGGCGCTGATGGCACCACCGCCACTTGGCCGCTCGCCGAGAACGAGCACCGTGACGGCATCCTGTTTTCAACGACCATGCCCTCGCGCAGCGTGTCGGACGACATTGCCACGCGCACACGTGCCGCCGCGGCGATGATCGCCGAAGAAATGGGCTACGTCGGCGTGCTGTGCATCGAATTCTTCGTGCTGCAGGATGGCTCTCTGGTCGCCAACGAAATGGCGCCGCGTCCGCACAACTCCGGCCACATCACCATGGACGTGTGCGAGACCAGCCAGTTCGAGCAGCAGGTGCGCGCCATGGCCCGCCTGCCGCTGGGCAGCACGCGGCAGCATTCGCCGGGGCGCATGCTGAATGTGCTGGGCGACGTGTGGTTCGAATACGGCTTGGAGCGTACGCCCGCGTGGCACGAAGTGATGCGCCACAGCGGGGCGAAGGTGCATCTGTATGGCAAAGCCGACGCACGCCCAGGCCGCAAGATGGGCCACGTGAATTGCGTCGGCACCTCGCCGGAAGTGGTGGACGAAGCATTCCGCCATGCCGCGCACGTGCTGGGCCTGCAGCCCGCCTAAAGACGAGTCGCCCATGCCGCATCGGACCAAAACGCCCTACACCATGCCTTCCGCCGAACGCCTCGAAGAGGCTGCGCGCAAGCTGGAGGCGGGCGAACTGGTCGCCTTCCCGACCGAGACCGTGTACGGACTCGGCGCCGATGCCGAAAACCCGCAGGCCATCGCCAAGATTTACGCGGCCAAGGGCCGGCCGTCCAATCACCCCGTCATCGTGCACGTGGTGGATGGGGCCGATATTTCTTACTGGGCCGACGATGTGCCCGGCATCGCGCTGCAGCTCATCGAAGCCTTCTGGCCCGGGCCGCTCACGCTGATCCTGAAACGTGCACCGCACATCCCCGCAGCCGTGGCGGGCGGGCAGGACAGCATCGGGCTGCGTTGCCCGTCGCACCCGGTGGCGCAGGCGTTGCTCTCGCGCTTCAAGCGTGGGCGCGGCGGCATTGCGGCGCCGTCGGCCAACAAGTTCGGCCAGGTCAGCCCGACCACCGCACAGCACGTGCGAGACGAATTTGGCGATGCCGTGTTCGTGCTCGAGGGCGATGGCGTGGACGTGGGGATCGAATCGACCATCATCGATCTTTCGCGGCTGGATCAGGGCATTGGCCCCGTGCTGCTGCGCCCGGGCGCCATCACGCCCGAAGACATTGAACGCGTGACCGGCGAAGTGCCTGCGCTACCGGACGCCGCTGCGCCGCGTGCTTCCGGCACGTTGAAGGCGCACTACGCACCGCGTACGCCATTGCATCTGCTATCGGCTGCCGAGGTGCCCGCGCGCTTGGCTGCACTGCCCGCGGACAAGCGCATCGTGTGGCTTGGTGCCCCCGTGACACTACGTGATGGCTGCGACCAGCGCGTCGCGCCCGCCACACCCGCCGCCTATGCCAACGCGCTCTATGCGCTGTTGCGCGAACTCGATCGCGGCGCTTACGACGCCATCTGGGTGGAAACCCTAGCTGACACGCCCGCCTGGGCGGCTGTCAACGACCGCCTGCGTCGCGCGGCCGCCGCGTTCGAGACGGACCTCTAATTCTTACGGGGCGCGCGTTCTCCGTGCGCCCGGCAACCTCGCTACACTTGGGCGTTGTGTCGTTCCGAGTGCTTCAAACGCGCACGGCGAGGTTACGCACCGCGGCACCACAGACCAAAAAAATTCCACACGGGAGACAGACATCATGAAGTTGCGTCAATGGATGGGCGTCGTCGCTTCGGCGGCCCTGGCCTTGAGCCTGGCCGCTTGCGGCGGCGGTGAAAGCGATCAGAGCGGCAACCCCAACGTTGCCAAGGTGCAGCGCATGGTGGTATTCGGCGACAGCCTGAGCGACGCTGGCACCTACACGCCGGCAGCGGCTGCCGTGGGCGGCGGCAAGTTCACCACCAACCCCGGTCCGATCTGGGCGGAAACCGTGGCCGCACAACTCGGTGTGACGCTCACGCCGGCAGTGATGGGTTACGCCACCTCGGTGCAGACCTGCCCGAAACCTGGTTGCTTCGACTACGCGCAAGGCGGCTCGCGCGTGACCGACCCGAATGGCATTGGTCACAACGGTGGCGCTGGGGCGCTCACGTATCCGGTCAAACAGCAACTCGCCAACTTCTACGCGGCCAGCAACAACACGTTCAACGGCAACGACGACGTGGTGTTCGTGTTCGGCGGCAACAACGACATCTTCTACTGGGCTGCCGCTGTCGCGACACCCAACTCGGGTGTAACGCCGGCCATTGCTACCGCACAAGTGCAGCAGGCGGCGACCGATCTGGTCGGTTACATCAAGGACATGATCAGCAAGAACGCGACGCAGCTCTACGTGTTCAACCTGCCTGACAGCAGCCTGACGCCGCAGGGCGTGGCGGGCGGCGCGACAGGCCAGGCACTGCTGCATGCACTGGTGGGCGCGTTCAACACCACGCTGCAGACCGGTCTGGCCGGCACCAGCGCTCGCGTCATCGACTTCAACGCGCAGCTGACGGCCGTGATTCAGAACGGCGCGACGTTCGGCTTCAGCAACACCAGCGTGCCGGCGTGCGATGCGACCAAGATCAACGCACTCGTGCCGAGCGCGGGCGGCAGCTCGCTGTTCTGCTCGGCCAACACGCTTGTGGCCACGGGCGCCGATACGTCCTACCTGTTCGCAGACGGCGTGCACCCCACCACGGGCGGCCACCGACTGATCTCGAGCAACGTGCTGCAGCGCCTGCTGGCTGACGGTGTGACGCACTGATCGAGCACCACTGAGCAAAACGCCCGCGTGAAGCGGGCGTTTTTGTTTGTGGCGATGTTTTCCTACTTGGCGTCGGCCGTCGGCAGTGTCACGGCCAAGCGGGCCAGCGTGGCCTTGAGCACATCATTTTGCGGCGACATGGCAAGACCCTGCTTGAAGCAATCGTGCGCTTCGTCCGCGCGCCCCAACTTCCACAGCACTTCGCCCTTGTGTGCGAGGCCTTCCGCGCGTGCTTCGCGTACCGCGTCGTCGCTCGCTTCATAGTCGCCGTCGGGTTGCGTGAAGACGGCGATGGAGCGGTCGAACCACGTAAGCGCTTCGTCGTTGCGGCCGAGCCGGTATAGCGCCCAGCCCTTGCTGTCGAGGGCGAATGGGTCGTCCGGGTGCTTGGCCAGATAGGCATCGATCATCGACAGGCCGCGCTCCACGCGCAGGCCCGCGTCAACAAGTTCGTAGCCGTAGCTGTTGAGGCGGTCTTCCGGCACCGGCTGCAGATCAAGGGCGAGGTCGATGCGGGCATCATCTCGTGCGGCAATTGCCAGTGACATCAGCTTGCGCGCGATGCGGCTTTGCAAGTCTTCGCTGAGTGTCGCCGCGTTGGCCGTGAGCGTGCCGAGATACTGAGAATAGAGATCGGGTGCGCCCTGCGAGTTGCTGCTATCGGCGATCGCGCGGCCTTCGCCGGCGCACTAGGCGTCGTCGGCCCGCGTGAAAGTTACGGTGTTTTCAAGGTGCACGGTGCGCGACTCACGCGATTGCACGTAGGCGGTATAACCGCCGGCGCTGGAGTGGCCGCAGACCAGGTATTCGCCCACCACATCGATCAGATATGGATGCCCCTCGATGGGCGCGCCGCCGAGCGAATCGACCAGGCGGAACGATTCGCCGAGGTCGCCGTTACCGACGACGGGATTGAGCACCCAGCGTGCCGCCGCGTAATGTTTTGGCAACCGGACCTTGGTCGTACGCCCGGCGCCGTCGGTGGTGCCAAAGATCACGCTGTCGGTTTCGCCCACCTGCGGCGGCCTGCCGGCGATGGTGTGGCCGGGCAGGAACAGGCGGTAGCGCGCGTTGGGCATCGGGCGCCCGGTCGCAGAATCGATGAGCACGAATTGGTGGACCTGTGCGCCGCGCCCGAGAGTGGCATTCGGGGCGACCCAATCGCGCGCAGCGACTGGCAGGGCCGAGCAAAAAAATGCCGCGCCAAGCAGCGCGGCCGATAGACGGGAAAGCATGTTGTTGGGAGGGGGGGGCTGGCAAAAAAACTGGACGGCCCCATCATAGCCAAGCTGCTTCGCCCGGATGTTAAGAGTGCTTCATATGGATGCGTTGGCCAGTTGCCGTACGGCAAACCGGTACACCGCATCGACGTCGTTCAGATCCAGCACGACCAGGCCTTCGGGTGGTTGCACGGCGTCAGGCGCATCGGTGGCCACCGCCACCACGCCGCCAATCTCCGGCCACAGTGGCGGGCGGCCCAGCGAAGGGCGAAACACCTCGATTTTCGGGAAGGTGCTGCGCTTATAGCCTTCTACGATGACGAGGTCGGTGGCGGGGGAGAGCAGCGCCAGCACGTCATCAAGTTCGGGTTCCACGGCGTTGGTGTATTCGCGCATCAGCACGAGGCGTTCACCGCCCACGAGCACGACTTCGGCGCTGCCGGCTTCGCGCATACGGTATGAATCCTTGCCCTGTGAATCGAGATCGAAGCCGTGATGCGTGTGCTTGATGGCTGCGACGCGCCGCCCGTCGCGCACGAAACGGGCGATGAGCTGCTCGACGAGCGTGGTCTTGCCGCTGCCCGACGTGCCGGTGATGCCCAGTAATGCCTTGCGTGAACTCATCGCGGCGCGCCCTGATAAATCCATTGCAGCAGTGCGTCGTGTGCGGCCTGGCCGCCACTGGCGTTCGGGTGGTTGATCATGCTGACCACCACGAAACGCTGGCCGTCTTCGCCTTCCACGTAGCCCGCGATGGCGCGCACATCGTTGAGCGTGCCAGTCTTGATCTCGGCATTGCCCGCCACCCCGGCCCGTGTCAGGCGGTTGCGCATGGTGCCGTCCACGCCGACGACGGGCAGCGCATCGCGCAGCACGCCGCCGTTCGGGTTGGCGTCTGCCTGTTGCAGCAGGCGTCCCATGTTGCGTGCGCTGATGCGTTCGATACGCGACAGGCCCGAGCCGTTCTCCAGCACCAGCTCCGGCATCGTCAGGTTCTGTTTGGCAAGCCAGCGGTTGATGACCTCGGTCGATTGCCGCACCGATGCGGGCTTGCGGCCGATTTCCGCGCCGATCGTCAGGAAGAGCTGGCGCGCCATCACGTTGTTCGAATACTTGTCGATGTCATGCACGACCTCCGACAGCGGCGGGCCGTAGTGCGTGGCCAGCAAAACAGCCTGGCGCGGCACCTTGCCCTCGCGCAGGCCCGGCGTGAACCGGGTCGTGCCACCGGCTTGCTGCCACAGCGCCAGGAAGCCGCCCCAGATAAAGTCGGCATGCGTGAGCGCAGCGATATTGAAGACGCGTTCGCCGCACGCGGCGGCATAGCGGCCGTCAAAGCTGGCAAGCACATGGCCGTCGGTTTGCGTGGAGATGTTGGCGCCGGAGGTTGTCTTCCAGTCGCCGCAGCCGCCGCGCGTGGTGCGCAACTGATTGTCGATCTGCAATTGGGCCAGCGGCGGCGATACATCAATGTTGACCGCGCCATTACCGGCATCCGGCGACAGCGTGAACGTCAGCGTTTTGAACGAATACAGCAGCGCGTCGGGCGCGACGTTGTAGGCACGCGCGCTGTCACCGTCCAGCGGCGGTGCTTCCGACAGGCCGCCCTCGAAGTAGGTGCGATCCAGCACGATGTTGCCGGCCAGTTCGTCCACGCCGGCGCGGCGCACGTCGGTCACCAGCTTGACGAGTTCTTCGGGAATCAGCTTCGGATCGCCCTGGCCGCGCAGATACAGGTTGCCGTCGAGCGTGCCGTTGACGGGCTGTTTGTCGGCATACGCCGTCGTCTTCCAGCGAAAGTCCGGGCCCAGCAGGTCCAGCCCTGCGAAGGTTGTCAGCAGCTTCATGGTCGACGCCGGATTCATTCCGGTGTCGGCATTCCATTGCAGGATGGGTGTGGCGGTGCCGGTGCGGATCACGAACACGCTCACCGCATCCAGCGGGATATGTGCGCGCGCAAAGGCCAGCGCCACGTTGGCGGGCAATCCGGCGGGGTTGTGCGCAGCTTGGCGAGCTTGCGCGGCGGTGGCGCGCGGTGCCGCGTGGGCCTTGGCCTTCTTGGCGTGGGCCAGCGGCGAAGCCGCAATGGTCAAAAGCACAGCGCAGGCGAGCGCACTGCGCGACAGATTCAGCAAACGGGTCGGACGAATTCGGGCCATCGGCGGGGGGCAGAGTGGAGCGCAGACAAGTGCGCCAAGTGCAGACGCAGGCATGTTAACGCAGCGGCCCCCCACTTCGGCCGACAAGCAATAGGGCGTTCACCGCCCAATTCTTTAAGAATCGCCAGCGTGTGACGGTTCAGTCATTGGCGGCGATGCGCTTGTGCATGTCGGCCGTGACCGATTGGCGCGTGCCGGCGTAGTCGGCCCATGGGTCGTCCTTGAGCTTGGACAGCCGCTCCGGAAGTGTGCGTAGCGTCCACTGGGCAGACGATTGCAGCGCCTCCAGCTCTTCATGGCGGATCGGCACCGACACCGGCAGCCCCGTCCGCGCACGCACCGAATACGCCGCCACTGTGCTTGCGCCGCGGTTGTTGCGCAGATAGTCGATGAAGATTTTTCCCACGCGGTTCTGCGGCCCCATCTTGGCGACAAAGCGGTCAGGAAAAGTCGCCGCCATGTGCTGCACCACGGCTTGCGCGAAGGCTTTGAGCGTGTCCCAGCCGGCGGCCTCACGGCGCGTGAGTGGCACCACCACGTGCATGCCGTGCCCGCCGCTCGTCTTTAGGAACGCCTTCAGGCCGAGTTCATCGAGCAGCGCAAGCGTGAGCTGCGTGGCCTCGATCACGCGCGCGAAGGGCAGTGCCGGGTCCGGGTCGATATCGAAGACGATGCGGTCGGGCTGTTCGATGCGGTCGGCCAGTGCATTCCACGTGTGGAATTCCACCGTGCCCATCTGCACCGCACCGACCAGGGCTTCCGCCGAGTTGATCGCCAGCAGCGACGGGTGCCCCGGGTCGAGCGACGGGTCCAACTGCGTGATGCCCTGCAGTTTGAGTGCGGCGGAATGCTTCTGAAAGAAGCGCTCGCCGTCGATGCCATCGGGCGCCCGTACGAGCGACGTCGGCCGGTTGCGCAGATGCGGCAGCATCCATTCGACCACGCCTGCGTAATACCGCGCCAGGTCGGCCTTGGTGGTACCGCTGGCTTTCTCGATCACGCGATCCGGATGCGTGACATCCACACCTGCGATGCGTTCGGCACCGGGGCGCACCTTGCGTTCGGGGGCATTCACGGCGCGGGTCTCCTTGCGGGCGGCGGCACTGGGCGGTTTGGCTTTTTCACGCACGATGTTGCGCGCGGGTTTGTCGTCGCGCAAACCTTGGAACACCGCCTGCCGCACGATGCCTTCGCGCGTCCATTCGGCAAAGGCGATTTCCGCCACGCGTTCGGGCTTCACCCATTGCACGTCGCGCGCATCGCTGCCGGTGGGCGGGTCGGCGAAGGGCGGCGTGTCGACGGTCAGACCGGTCAGTTCGTGATGCAATGCGTGCAGACTTGTCTCGTTGAACCCGGTGCCGACACGGCCCGCATAGCGCAGCGTGCCCGCGTCGTCATACACACCGAGCAGCAGGGCGCCAAAGCCGCTGCGGCTGCCCTTGGGCGCGCTGTAACCGCCGATCACGAATTCTTGCCGCTGCCCACATTTAAGCTTGATCCATGCTGGGCTTCGGCCGGCGCGATACGGCGCATCGGCGCGCTTGCCGATCACACCTTCGAGCGACATGCTGCACGCAGAAGACAGCAAGTCTTCGGGCGCCGCGTTGAAAGTGCCTGAGAACAGCACCGCATCGCGGTCCAGGTCGCCCGGGGCCGCATCGAGAATGCGTTGCAGCAGCGCCCGTCGTTCGCGCAACGGCACACCGCGCAAGTCCATGCCGTTGCAGAACGGGATGTCGAACAGGTAATAGGCAATGTGTTCGGCATGCGCTGTTTCGAAGGCGTTCTGCAGCGCCTGGAAGTCGGGCACGCCGCGTTCGCCCATCACCACGACTTCGCCGTCGAGCCACGCCTCACGCAGGCCCAACGCATTCAGCGTGCGCGCCTGGCGCGGCAGTTTGGCTGTCCAGTCACGGCCGTTGCGGCTGAACAGGCGCACGGTGGTGCCGTCGATGCGCGCAAGGATGCGGTAGCCGTCGAACTTCACTTCGTAGTCCCACTCGCCTTGCGCGGGCGGCCCATCGACCAGTGTGGCGAGTTGCGGCTCCAGCGTTCTGGGCAGCGTGCCGGGCATAGCCCCGGAGGGCGGCTGCACTTGTGCCGGTTCGGCACGCTCGGTCCCGCCGTCATCGGCCCTGGCCTTTACTTTGGCCTTGGGCTTTGCGCCAACGTTCTCTCCGGTGATCACGCTGGCGGGCAGGGCCTGTGTCACGTCGTAGTCGCTGGATGCGCGCACCTGGTCGTCCCGTTCCTTGATCAGCAGCCACTGTTCTTTCGGATGTCTGCCCGTGCCGTGCAAGTGCGTGCGCACGAGCGCCCACGCACCGTGGAGCTTCTCGCCGTCGAGATCGAATTTGAGCTTGCCGTCGCGGTACGCCTTGCGCGGATCGCCATGCGGGCGCCAGGTGCCGCGGTCCCACACGATCACGTCGCCACCACCGTATTGGCCTTCGGGGATGTGGCCTTCGAAATCCGCGTAGTCCAACGGATGGTCTTCAACATGCACGGCGAGGCGCTTGTCGGCGGGGTCGAGGCTGGGGCCTTTCGGAACGGCCCAACTCTTGAGCGTGCCGTCGAGTTCAAGCCGGAAGTCGTAGTGCAGCCGTGTGGCGTCGTGCTTCTGGATCACGAAGTGTAGGGCGCCATCGTCATGTCGCTCATCGGCTTTGCGGCGTGCGCCCGCCGGTTCCTGTGTCTGCGTGAAATCGCGCTTGCGGCGGTAGTCGGCGAGATGGCGTGGCATGGCGTCGGCTCCGTCGTGTTATGCGCGCTTGCGCGTGGCCGTCTTGCGCGCCGTTTTGGCGGCGGCTTTGCGTGGTGCACGCTTGCGCGGGGCGGGTTCGTCTTCCGCGTCGTCGTTTGATGCATCCTTTCCCTTACCGCGCTTGGCAAGGCTCTGGCGAAGCAGGTCGGTCAGGTCGATCACGTTGCCGGCACGCGGTGCGGCGTGCTCGGCCTCCATCGGCTCGACGGATTCCGTGCGGCCTTCGCGCACCTTGCGATCAACCAGCGCAAGGATGTCGTCGCGGAAGGTGTCGTGGTATTCGGCAGGGTCCCACGTGCCGCTCATGTCGTCGATCAGCTTTTCAGCCATGTCGATTTCCTTGGCCGTGAGCTTGGCGGCCTTGGCACCTTCTTCCGGCACGTCGAGTTCGGACCAGTCGCGCACCTCGTTGGACCAGCGCAGCGTATGCAGCACAAGCACGGGCCCCATGGGAATCAACGCTGCCAGATGCTGCTTGGTGTGCAGCACCACGTTGGCAACGCCGATCTTTTGCGAGCGCGTCAGCGCCTCGCGCAGCAGTGCATAGACTTTTTCGCCGCGCCGGTCGGGTGCGAGAAAGTAGGGCGTATCGAGATAAAGAAACGGAATCTCCGCCGCATCGACGAAGGTCAGCAGATCGACTGTTTGCGTCGAGACCGGGTTGGCGGCGCGGATGTCCTCGTCGGTGAGGATCACGTAGCGGTCTTTCTCGTAGGCGTAGCCGCGCACGATCTGCTCGCGCGGCACCTCTTTGCCGGTGGTTTTGTTGATGCGCTTGTAGCCGACGCGGTCCATCGTGCGGCGGTCGAGCCAGTCGAAATCGAGATCGTCGCTGCGGGTGGCCGGATACAGCGCAACGGGAATGTGAACGAGGCCGAAGCTCACGGCGCCCTTCCAGATCACGCGGGGCATGGCAGGTCTCCCGATGCGGTGGATTCGAGCGTGGTGACGCAAGCCGCATACCTGCCTGGTGCGGGGCGGCGTCATACGCTCATCAGCCCGGCGCGGTAGCATGGTGCCTTTGCGGCGCAGCACGTTTGCGCCGCGCGTTTCTCCCAGCTGTCCTTCATGTCTTCCGAATACGTCCAATCTACCGGCGCGTTGCAGCCCCGCCGGCTTCCCCTGTCGGCCCGCGCGGCGACGATGGCTCTCTTTTTCGCCAACGGTGCAACGTTTGCGACCTGGGGCATTCACATTCCTACGGTGAAGGCGCGTTTCGGATTGTCCGAGGCGTCGCTGTCGCTGGCGATGTTCATGGTGGCCGCCGGCGCCATCGTCGCGATGAAGTTTGCGGGCAAGTGGGCCGCGCGCGTCGGCACGCGGCGCGCGAGTGTGCAGGGCGGTGTGGCATTTGGTGTTATCACCGCGCTCCTCATGCTGATGCCGAGCTACCCCACGCTGTTGGCCGTGCTGCTGCTGTTCGGCATCACCAACGCGGGTTTCGATGTGGCCATGAACGCGCAGGCCGCCACGGTAGAGGCCAATCATCACAAGCCGATCATCTCGTCGCTGCACGGTATGTTCAGCCTGGGCGGCATGGTGGGGGCGGCCGTGGGCGGCGTGCTGCTGGAACTTGGCGTGCCGCCGGCGGTGCACTGCGGCGGCATGGCGCTCGTCACCATGGCGGCTGCCTTGTGTGCGGGCCCCTTCATGCTGCCCGACCACGTGCATGCAGAAGGCGAATCCGCACATCCGACCACGGGCCGCACGCTGTTCCTGCTCGGTGTGCTGGCCTTCCTGGGGCTGGTAGGCGAAGGTGCGATGTACGACTGGACGACCGTGTACATGCGCGAGATCGCCCAATCTCCGGAAGCCGTCGCCAGCGCGGGGTACGCAGCATTTTCAGGCGGGATGGCGCTCGCGCGTTTCGGCGGCGATTTCGCACGCGGGCGCTGGGGCAACATGCGCGTGCTTGGCGGCAGTGGCGTGCTGGCAACGGGGGGCATCCTGCTAGCTTTGTTGTGGCCAGCGCCGATTGCTGTCCTGACAGGCTTTGCACTGATGGGCGTGGGCGCCGCCAACATGGTGCCGATCTTCTTCATCACCGCGTCGCGCCTGCCGGGCGTGCCGGCCGCCGAAGGCATTGCTGCCGTGGCGCGCTTTGCCTACGTGGGCTTGCTGATCGGCCCGGTCATCATCGGGTTGATTGCCCATCGCTCCGACCTGCGCTGGGGCCTGTCGGTGGTGGCGCTCACCATGGCGTTGATTGCGGTGTTAGGCCCGCGTGCGATCCGCCAGCCGGAACGTCGCTGATCGGCCTGAACTTCAGCTCCCAACTGCCCAAAAAATATGCAGTTTCTGTGCGTTGACTTTCCTGTGCGCTTGCCATAGCTTACGACGAGGAGAGGGGTTTCCCGGCGCCGTCGCCAACGTGCCAGTTGCGCACGACATCGGGATGCGTTCAAAACGAGGCTGCTCCATTTGAATTGATCAGCCCAAACGACCCATAGGAAAGGAGCTTCAGATGCCGTACAAACGTCTTACCCTCGTGACAGCAGTAGCTGTCGTAGCAGCCATCGGCACCGTGGCCCACGCGCAGACTGACCAGAAGAAGTTCGACCCCTATAGCCAAGGCGCAAAAGTCGGCGACAAGTTCGATCCGTACCAGCAGGGTGCGAAGGCCGGCGACAAGTTCGACCCGTATTCGCAAGGCGCCAACAAGAACGACAGCACCGCCAGCGCGCTCAATCCCGGCGCCCAGCCGGCCAATGTCGAGAAGGGCAAGTACGACACGTACACCCAGGGCGCCAAGGCCGGTGAGAAGTTCGATCCGTATAGCCAGGGCGCCAAGGCCGGCGGCAAGTTTGACTCGTACAGCGAGGGCGCCAACAAGAAGGACGCGCCCAAGCAGTAAGCCCGTGCCGATCGGGTTCATGAAGACGCTGATGCATCGCCCGATGCATCGGCGTTTTTCTTTATGGAGCGCCGCCGTAGCCGTGGCCGGGATTGCATTGGCGTTGCCTGCGCAGGCAGCAGGGCTGTGCTCCGCGCCGTGGGTGCACGACGGTAGCCGCGTGCGCCTGGACGGCAACGGCAAGACGCCGATGATCGTCGAGTTCACCCTGCATGACGTCAATCGCGACATGCAGGACGGCTGCGAAATCGGTCTGCACATCTACGCCAAATCGGGCCTCGTGGCGCTGGGTGGCCGGCCCATCGAGACGGTGCAGGAGCACCAGCTATTGGTGGACGAGGCTGGCGTGGTCACGCGCATTGTCAGCATCAACGGCCGGGTTTTTGCGCAAAGCGAACATGCCGATCTGATCGGCACCGTGAGCACTGCCATTTCCGGCATGTTCCTGTATGGCGCCGGCCTGGCGCCCGAAGCCCAAATGCTGCCGGGCGATACGTACGAATCCAGCTTCGATTTCGATGTGGTGTCACCGCGCCTGGGGATCTCCGTCGGGCGCATGCGGGCCGAGCGCGCCAAGGTGGAGGTGTCGGAGCGAGAGGTGGGGCCGCCACAGCCGATGGACACCGTGGTCGGCCAGTTGCAGTGCCGGCCGATCCGCTACACGCGCACGGCGCGCCTCGGTGTGCTGCGGCTGGGCAATGAAACGCTCGAGCCCGACCCCACCGTTGCGCACATCACCGATTGGTACTGCCCAGAAGCGGCCGTCGTGATGCGCCAGGAGGTTGAGCAACACGGCCAGACGCAGGTGATCGACGTGGTCGAACTCAAGCGCTGAGCGCGCTCTGCGCTGCGTCGAAATCTTCCGTGCTCCCATCAAACCGGTACACACGTGCCACCGTAAACGGCGCTTCTGGCGCAGGCTGCGAGAACAACGCGATGTGATCGATGGGCATGGAGGCTGGCAGCACCACGCGCGTGGCTTCCAATGCGCGATAACACGCAAGCTGCTCGGCATGGTCTAGCCGGCCGGTCAGCGTGATGTGGAACGTGAACGTACCAAACACATACGGATAGCCCCAGCGCTGCAGATGGTGCTCTTGCGCATCCGACAGGCCCGCACGACGACGGCGCGCGAGTTCAGCGGGCCGCGGCGCTGCGCGAAAGACGTCGAACTCGGCGACGCACGCATCGGCGAACTCGTGGAGCGAGTCGCGCGCAGGGTCGCCATGACGCAGCCGCCAAGCCAGGAAGCCGCGCAGCGTCTGCAAGGCCGGCTCGATCGCGAAGGTTTGCTGCTGCTGCGCGAAGCGGCGCAGCGCGGCGTCCAGCTCGTCGACCGAGCGATCGCTTGCCAGGTGGAAAGGCGGTTTGAACGTGGCGTGCAGGCCGTACTGGCGCGGCGCTTCAGTCCAGCGGTCAAGCGTGGCGAGATCGATCCCGGCTTCGCTGAGAAACGCCTCGCGCTCATCGGCAGCGATGGCGGTGTTGGAGCGGGCGCAGCGGCCGAGCCAGCGCGTGCCCAGGCCGTACCAGGGCTCGGGCGGCAGCAGGTAGAGCGCATACCGCCAGGCTGACGGTAAAGATGCCAGCGCTTGTTCCATGGTGTTGCTCAGCCGATTAGCGGCAACTGCCCGGCGGCATGGCGCAGCCGTCCACCCACCACGGCCGCCACCACACGCGGCAGGCCCGGGCGGCGGTCATCCACCACGATGGCGTCGGCGCGCAGGCCAGTCGCCAGCACGCCGCGATCCTTCAGGCCAGCGGCTTCGGCCGGGTTGGCCGCCACCAGCGCCCAGGCCTCCACCAGCGGCACCACACCGCGCTCGGCCAGCTTGAACGGCGCGGCCAGCAGCGCGGGGTAGTAATAGTCGGATGCCAACACGGTGCCCAGGCCCGCGGCCACCATGGCGGTCGCATCGGGTGCGCCGTTATGGCTGCCGCCGCGCACGACGTTGGGCGCACCGAAGACGACATGTCCGCCATGCGCACGTGCCGCCTGCGCGACATCCTCGGTCAACGGAAATTCGGTGACGGTGCAGCCGTGCGCGTGGAACGTGTTGCGGGTGGCAATGTCGGGCTCGTCGTGTGACGCCATGCAGATGCCGCGTTGCTGCGCCGCCCGCGCGAGCGTGCCGGTCACCTCGGCGAGTCTCGTGGCGTTGACTGCGGCGGCATTCAGACGGGCGAGGAACGTGTTGATGTCGCACTCGGCCCGATCGGCGTATTGTGCGAGCTTGCGCGCGTCGCCCAGCTTGTCCCGCATCCCCGGCAGGTGATCGTTGAACGACAGGAAGTGCACGCGACCAGCGTCCATCCAGCCGAGCGCATCGGCAACCCCGTCAGCGTGATGCAATTCGAAGCGCAGATGCATCAGGTGCTGGGCTCCCAGATGCGGGCGCATGGCGTCGAGGGTCTCCAGCATGCGCAGCGCGTAGGGTCGGCCGCGCAAGCCGCCTTCCCAGGAATAGGTAACGCCGTGGAATTCGGTGGTGATGCCGCAGGCCAGCAATTGGCCGTCAACGTCGGCCAGCGCGGTTTCGTAAGGGAAGGCCACGCCGGGGCGCGGCATGACCGCGCGTTCGAAGGCATCGCCGTGCAAGTCGACGATACCGGGCAGGACGAGCAGGTCGCCGCAGTCGATCATGCCGCGCGTCGGGTTGGCGTCACAAGCGGCAATCTGCCCATCTCGGAACTGAACGGCAGCTTCCGCCAGCCCTTCTGGCAGCAGGGTACGTCGCGAAATCAAGCCGGCCACGTGGCTGACGGAAGACGAAAACGATTGCATAAGGCCCAGGTGCGAGAAGTGCGCAGAGACGTCGTGCGGGCATTGTGCCGCAACTGGCGTGCCGCTTAGCCGCACATCCGCCATTTGCCCCACCCTGAAGAGGGGAGAGCCAGCCAAACGCCTTAACTTTCCTGACACATTGGTCGATATCTTGAAAAACAACCCAGATATGGACGCCACCTCTGCTGAGCGGCCTGACCGTCCCGAACCGGATGTGATCGATCAGGACAGCCCCAGGCCGTTGCCGCTCGCTGATGACCGTTACGAAGCGCTTGTCCGGCAAATGCCGGATGCGCTGTACATCGTGGCGGACGACATTATCGTTTTCGTCAACGAGGCGGGCGTTCGGCTGTTTGGCGCGCAAACGGCGCGCGACATCGTGGGCCGCGAGCTGGATGAATTTGTCCACGACAATTCGACGCACCTCGCCCGTCAGCGCCGGGAGTGGATGGTTGAGCACAACGCGGGCTTGCCGCCTGTCGAGCAGACCTTGCTGCGTTGCGATGGCACGCCCGTGGAAGTCGAGGTGCTTTCCGCGCCGGTGCAGCTTGGCTGGCGCACCGCCATCCAAGTGGTGGCGCGCGACATCACGCAGCGCAAGCAGGCCGAACAGGCCCTGCGCGAATCCGAAGCCAATTACCGGGCGCTGGCCGCCGAAACCGCGCGCGCCAAGGAATTGCTGCGCTGCGAAAAAACCGTGCTGGAACTCAGCTCGCGCAACGTGCCGCTTCCGGATCTGCTGGCCGAGGTGTGCCGGCTGGTGGAGGTGCTGCTTGACGACGGCGCGAAGTGTTCCGTGCTGCTCAGTGGTGACGGCGAGCACATCACGCAGGCCGTGGCACCGTCGCTGCCTTTCATACTCTCGCAGTTGCTGGTTGGGATCGCGCTCGGTCCTTCGGTCGGTTCGTGCGGGACGGCCATGTTCCTGAACAAGACCGTGGTGGTGGAAGACATCGACGCCGACCCGCTATGGGATGGCTACCGCGATATCGTTGCGCCGCTGGGCCTGCGCGCGTGCTGGTCCACGCCCATCCGCGGCGACAACGCGCAGATGATCGGCGCGATGGGCATCTACTACGACACCCCGCGTGCGCCCACGCGCGATGCCATGGGGCTGCTCGACGGCATTACCGACATCATCGGCGTGGCCGTGCAGAAGGCGCATATCGCTCGCGATCTGCAGGAGAGCGAAGAACGCTACCGCCTGGCCGTCGACAACCTGACCGAAGGCATCGTTGTGCAGGCGGCGGACGGCACCATCCTCGCGTGCAACCCGAGCGCACGCCGGATTCTTCGAGCGGGCAACGTGTCGCCCGTTGGCACCAGCCATCTGACGCTGATGCGCCGTTCGTTGCGCGAAGACGGCAGCGAGATCCCGCTCAATGAACGCCCAACGCGCGTGGTGTTGGCCACCGGCCGGCCGCTGCTAGGCTTGACCGTCGGCCTGGAGCTGGTGGACGGCGACATCGTGTGGGTGCACGAAAACGTGCTGCCCATCGTGCGCCCCGGCGACGACACTCCGTCGGCCGTCCTCATCTCGTTCAACGATATTGGCCCCGCGCGTGCGGCTCAGCAGCAGCTCACTTTCCTCGCGCAGCGTGACGCGCTCACCGGCTTGTACAACCGCGCATATTTCTCGCAGCGCATGCAGGCGGTGATGGAGCAGGCGGCCAGTCAGGCCAACGAAGCACGCCAGGTCGCTGTGCTTTTCCTCGATCTGGATGGCTTCAAGAAGGTGAACGACACAGCCGGCCACGAAGCCGGTGACCACCTGCTGCGCATCGTCGCGCAGCGCTTGTCCGCCTGCGTGCGCCAGAGCGATACGCTGGCGCGCCTGGGCGGCGATGAGTTTGTCGTGCTGCTCGACAACGTGCGTTCCTTAGGAGAAGCCGAGCGCCTGGCCAAGCGGATCGTCCATTCGATCGCGCAGCCGTTTTCGACGAGCGGCACGGAGTATTACCTGGGCGCGTCGATTGGCATCGCGGTGTACCCGGAGCACGGCAACGATGCCGCCACGCTGCTGCGCTGTGCGGATGCCGCCATGTACAACGCCAAGCAGAACGGCCGCAACCAGCATCGCGTCTACACCGCGCGCCTGTCGCAGCGTGCGCAACGGCGCTTCCAGTTGGAATACCACCTGCGCCGCGCGCTGTCAGCGGGCGAGCTGTCGCTGCGTTTCCAGCCCATCGTCGATGCCACGTCGATGGACATCGTCGGCGCTGAAGTGCTGCTGCGCTGGCACAGCACCGAACTGGGCGAAGTGTCGCCTGCCGAGTTCATTCCCGTGGCGGAAGATGCCGGGCTTATCGGCGACATCGGCGAATGGGTGCTGGCGCAAGCGTGCCGTCAAGCCGCGCATTGGCGCGCCACGTGCATGCCGGAGTTCTTTGTCGCCGTGAATCTGTCGCCGCGCCAGTTTGGCGAGGGGCTCGTGCCGACCATCTCGCGCTGCCTGACCGAAGCGGGTTTACCCGCGAGCGCGCTGGAGATGGAGATTACCGAAGGTCTGCTCATGCGCGACACCGCCGCCGTGATGCCGATGCTCGACGCGCTCACGGCGCTGGGTATTCGCATCTCGATCGACGATTTCGGCACGGGGTATTCGTCGCTGTCGTATCTGCAGCGCTTCCCGATCGACAACCTGAAAGTGGATCGCTCGTTCGTCTCGGGCATTCCGCGCCATCGTGATTCGGTGGTGATCTCGCGCGCCGTGGTCGCGATGGCCGCGTCGCTGGACATGACCGTCACGGCAGAGGGCGTCGAGACGCTGGAGCAGGCCGAGTTCCTGCAAGCAGCCGGGTGCGACAAGTTGCAGGGCTTCCTGTTCGGCCCCCCAATGACGGCCGCCGCCTACGAGGCCCGGCTGCGTCGCGACCGTTCCGCCCAGGCGTAGTGCTGCGCAAGGCGCATGTAATGCCCGCGTAAGGCGGGACGGGTAGCGTCGCTCAAGCGCGCGCCGCCCGCGCCGATACTCCCCATAGAGGGTTGCTTCGCCACCAGCGCGAGCGCATACACAACAACATCTGGAGACCACCGCACGTGAAGCCATTTGCCTGGGGCCGCGGCCCGAAAGCCCCTCCCGAACTTGTCGCCCGTATTGCGGAAGAGGCCGGCCGCGTGGGCATGGGCATCTGCGAGGTGTCCGGCAATGTGGAAGACGTGGCCGTGCGGCTGCGCCGGCAGGCCGATGTGTTCGATCAGTTGCGCAATGCTGCCGACGTCACCATGCGCGGCAACCACGACATCGCCGTGGCGGCGCGGCATGCGCGCGAAGTCGCCTCGCATGCCAGCGAGGAGGTGAGCGGCTCGCGTGCAACGGTCGATGCATCGCTGCGCGACATTCGCGAGCTTGCCGTTGGCGTGGCGAGCATGGAGCAGCAGATTGCTGCGCTGCGTGAAGCGCTGATCCAGGTCGCACAGGCGTCCGAGCAGATTTCGCAGATTGCCAGGCAGACCAATCTGCTGGCGATCAACGCCGCCATTGAAGCCGCGCGCGCGGGTGAATCGGGCCGCAGCTTTGCCGTCGTTGCGGGTGCGGTGAAGCAGCTCGCAGGACAGACCGCCGAAGCCACGCAGCGTATCGAAACCACCTTGGCGGATTTGTCCGGCCAGACCGACAAGTTGATCGGCGACAGCAGCGCGAACGTGGCACGCGCCCAGCGGGTGGATACCGGCACGCAGGCGATTGGCGCGGTGATTGGCGTGGCGGGCGAGGCCATCGCGCGCTTTGACGTCGAGGCGACGAGCATTGCGGAATCCACTGCAGCCATTGAAGGTGAATGCGCGTCGCTTGCGCGTGAGGTGGATGCTATGGCCGAGGGTGTGAAGCAATCGAGCCACAACATCGACAACGCGCAACGGCAGCTTTCCGGGTTGCTGGGGGCGTCGGAAACGTTGATCCGGTTGACGGCGTCAACCGGTGTGCAGAGCGCCGATACGCCGTTCATCGAAGCGGTGCAGGCCGCGGCGGGCAAGATCAGTGCGCTGTTTGAATCGGCGCTGGCGCGGGGCGATATCAGCGAGGGCGACTTGTTCGACCGCGCCTATGAGCCGGTGCCGAATACCGATCCGCCGCAGCATATGGCGCGGTTTACGGTGTTCACGGATCGCGTGCTGCCTCCGGTGCAGGAGCCTTTGCTCCAGCTTGATCCTCGCGTGGTGTTCTGTGCAGCGGTGGACACGAACGGCTATCTGCCGACGCACAACCTGAAGTTCTCGCAGCCGCAGGGCGGCGACCCGGCTTGGAATGCTGCCAATGGCCGTAACCGCAGGCTGTTCACCGATCGCACGGGGCTTGGGGCTGCGCGCAATACCGAAGCATTTTTGTTGCAAACGTATCGTCGCGACATGGGCAACGGGACGTTTGCGATGATGAAGGATGTATCGGCGCCGATTTACGTCAAGGGCCGCCACTGGGGTGGCGTTCGGATGGGGTACAAGGTGGCCGGTTAAGGTCCGTAACGCCGGGGTTGGGGTTCCGAACTTCTCTGATGGGGTTCGGAACGGCATTGCTGACGTTCGGAACCGCATCCGTGGGGTTCAGAACTGCATTTGTTGGGTTTGGACCTTGGCCCCTTGGCGTTCGGAACGCCGTGAATGGGGTTCGGAACCGCTTTGGACGCGTTCGGAACCTCATCAGTGGGGTTTCGGACTGCGTTGATGGGGTTCAGAACGTCGAGGGGTGGGGTTTGGAACTTCGTGGGTGGGGTTTCGGACCTTGCTGGCGGGGTTTTTGTTGGTGGTGCATCCCTTGTTTCATCCCCTGCCGGGGCTGACTTACTTTCTTTGTCTTGCCAAAGAAAGTAAGCAAAGAAAGGCGCGCCCGAGATGGCGACCCATTCCTTGAATTTATGTCGCAGGGAGGGAAGGGAGGCAAACTCGCTGCGCTCAGACAGGCCTCCCTTCTTTTTCCTCCCTGCGACAGAAATTCAAGGCGCCATCTAGGGCAGGGTACGGCCGAACCATCGCGGCGCTGGGGTTGGCGCCACGATGCTTCGTCTGCGTAAGTGCTTAGTGTTTGCGGGTGCCCAGAATGACCAGCACGGCGGCGCCCAGCTCGAGAGCGGCTACGAAGTAGAGGCCGGCGGAAAGGTGGCCTGTGTTCGTCTTCAGCCAACCGATCATGTACGGCGCGACGAAGCCGGCTAGGTTGCCGATGGAGTTGATGAGGGCGATGCCGCCTGCGGCTGCGGTGCCGGCCAGGAACACGGCCGGGATCGACCAGAACACCGGGAAGGCGGCGAGGATGCCGACGGCGGCGACCGTCAGCGAGATCAGTGCGAGCACTGGCGATCCGAGCATTGCGCCTGTTGCGACCAGGCCGGCGGCTGCGATGACGGCTGCAATGGCGCAGTGCATGCGGCGCTCGCCGGTGCGATCGGAATGCGCGCCGTTCCACACCATCGCAATCGTGCCAGCGATGAACGGAATGGCGGAGATCAGGCCGATGTGGAAATTGCCTTGCACGCCCAGCTCTTTGATGATCGACGGCGTCCAGAACGCAATGGTGGCGTTGCCGCTGACCACGCAGAAGTAGATCGCTGCGCAGATCCACACGCGAGCATTGGCCAGTGCGGCGCCAAACGAGGCGTGCTTGGCAGGGTCGCGGTTCTCCACTTCAACGGCGCGCACGACGGCGTCTTGTTCTGCAGCGGAAAGCCATTTGGCCTGGCGAGGCGTTTCGGGCAGCCACGCAAGCACGGCAAAGCCGGCCAGCACCGACGGAATGCCCTCGAGCAGGAATAGCCATTGCCAGTTGGCGAGGTGGCCGACGCCTTCCATGCGGCTCATGATGAAGCCGGCAACGGGGCCGCCCACGACGCCCGCAATCGCAAACGAGGTCATGAACAGACCATTGATGCGTGCGCGGTGTGCGGAGGGAAACCAGTACGTCAGATACAGCACCACGCCCGGGAAGAAGCCCGCTTCAAAAATCCCTAGCAGGAAGCGCATCACGTAGAACGAGGTGGGCGTCTTTACGTAGATCATCGCCATCGAGGCCAGGCCCCACAGGATGGTGATACGCGCCAGCGTCTTGCGTGCGCCGATCTTTTCCAGCAGCAGGTTGCTCGGCACTTCAAACAGAAAGTAGCCGATGAAGAAGATGCCGGCGCCCAGGCCGTACACCGCTTCGCTGAACTGCAGATCCTGCAGCATCGAGAGCTTGGCGAAGCCGACGTTGACGCGGTCGATCCACGCGAGGATGAACAGCACCACCAGGAACGGCACCAGGCGGTACGCTATGCGGCGGTAGGTGACATCCAGCTCGGTGCTGGGGAGCGGGCGGCTGGCCGGATCCGTTGGGGTGGCCGCCAGGGCTTGGGTTTGCGACATGGTTTCCTCCAATAGCGTGTGAGGGCGCCGGCGCTTCGTGTGCTGCTGTGTTGCACGAAACGCAGGCATGAGTTGGGCCCGGCGCGTCTGCAGCGCGCCTTTTGACTTGGCTTGGGAAACCGCCTGCGCGGCCCGGGCGCAGGCGGGGAATGTGCTGGTTAGTCGATCAATGCCGCAGGGCAGCCTCCACCGCCCGGCCAACGCGCAGGATGCGTGCGTCGTCGTTGGCGAGACCGCAGAGCGACAGGCCGACCGGCAGTTCGCCAGCGGCGTGTACGGGCAGCGTCAGCGCGCAGCCATCCAGGAAATTGATCACGCTCGGATTGCGCAGCGCGAGTGCGTTGGTGCGGAAGAACTGGGCGTCATCCGCTTCGAGCGGTGCGACCTCGGGCGGCACGATGGCAACCGTCGGCATCAGCCATGCATCGAGGTTGCCCAGGCGCTTGCGTGCGGCGGCAATCATGCGGGCGCGCGCGTTGATCACGTCGATGTATGCGGCCGCGCCCATTTGTTCACCACGGCGGATGCGCGTGGCGACGCGCGGGTCGTACTGGGCTTCCGCACGCGCGAGCAGCGAGCGATGCCATGCCCACGATTCCGCCGCCGAGAAGCCGCCGCCGCTGTTGATCTCGGGCAGTTGCAGCAGCTCGGGAAATTCAAAACGCACGATGTGCGCACCGGCACGTTCGAGCTGTTCAACGGCGCGGTTGAATGCAATGGCGACCGTGTTGTCGAGGTCCGCGCCGACAAAGTCCTGTGTGATGCCAAAACGCAATCCGGCCAGGGGCACAGCGGTGGTGTCGAATTCGTCGTGGTCAGACTCGCCGCTCAGCACGGCATCGACGATGGCGCAGCAGTCGACCGAATTGGCGAGAGGGCCGCCCGAATCGAGCGATGTGGACAGCGGCACGCCGCCTGTCATCGGCACACGGCGCGCGGTGGGTTTGAAGCCGGTCAGATTGCAGAACGCCGACGGAATGCGGATCGAGCCGCCGGTGTCCGTGCCCAGCGCCGCCACGGCCATGCCACCCGCAACAGTGACGGCACCGCCCGACGTGGAGCCGCCCGCCGCACGCGCGCCGTCTGCCGGCGTGCGCGGTGTGCCGTAGTGCGGGTTCAGGCCCAGGCCCGAGAAGGCGAATTCGCTCATGTTGGTGCGGCCGAGCAGCACGGCTCCGGCTGCTCGCAGGCGCGCAACGGCAGCGGCATCGGCAGCGGCGCGCGGCTGATGGGCCAGGGCGCGCGAACCGGCTGCCGTCACCTGGCCGGCCACATCAAACAGATCCTTGATCGACACGGGCA
>NZ_JBGLYZ010000045.1:0-36962 GCF_047304345.1 Ralstonia sp. Ralssp135 | reverse complement strand
GTACGGGCGCGGGGGCAGGGATGGCAGCCGGGGCAGGTGCCTGCGCGGCTTCGGGCGCCACTGCGGGCGTGGGTTCGGCGGCCGGTTGGGGCTCTGCCTTGCGCTTCTTCCAGAAACTAAACATCGTAAAAGGCAGTCTATTTCGCCGTTAGAATCAAGCGTCGAATTTTATCAGACAGCCCTTATGCGCTCTTCCATGCGAATCGTTTCAAACCGGGCTCGGTCGCGAGTCTGGCTATTGGCCGCGACGGCCCTGGCGGCGGGCCTGCTGGCCGGCCATGTTGGCGCGCAGGAACTGGCCGCTGCACCGGGGCGCCCGGTGGCTACCGCCAGCGGCGCCAAAGTGGGTGCCAGCCAGTCCGACACGCACGAATACAAACTGCCCAACGGGCTGCAACTGATCGTCAAGGAAGACCACCGTGCCCCCACCGTGGCGCACATGGTCTGGTATCACGCCGGCAGCATCGACGAGCACAACGGCACCACGGGTGTCGCCCACATGCTTGAGCACATGATGTTCAAGGGCACCAAGACTGTCGGCCCCGGCGAGTTCTCCCGCCGCGTGGCAGCCCTGGGCGGCCGTGAAAACGCCATGACCACGCGCGACTTCACGATGTATTTCCAGCAGATCGAGAAGTCGCACCTGGCCGATGTGATGGGGCTTGAAGCCGATCGCATGGCCAATCTCCAGCTGACCGACAAGGAGTTCAAGCCGGAGATGAACGTGGTGAAGGAGGAGCGCCGCATGCGCATCGACGACTCCGCCCGTTCCACTGTCTACGAGCAGATGCTCGCCACGCTGTTCAACGCTGCGCCGTACCGCAACCCGACCATCGGCTGGCCGGGCGACCTCGACACGATGACGGTGCAGGACGCGCAGAACTGGTACCACGCCTGGTATACGCCCAACAACGTCACCGTGATCGTCGCGGGCGATGTCAACCCCGATGAGGTTTTCCGACTGGCGCAGCGCACCTACGGCAAGCTCAAGCCGCATGCGCTGCCGCGCCGCTATGCGCAGGAAGAGCCCAAGCAGATTGGCGTGAAGCGCATCTGGGTGAAGGCGCCTGCCGAGAACCCGTACGTTGTGCTGGCGTACAAGGTGCCGCGTTTGAACGATGTGGAAAAGGACGTCGACCCGTATGCGCTGGAAGTCCTGTCGGCCGTGCTGGATGGCTATGACAACGCGCGCCTCTCGAGCCAGCTCGTCAAGGGTGAAAAGCGTATCGCCGACGATGTCAACGCCGGCTACGACGGCCTGAACCGCGGCCCCTCGATCTTCCTGATGGACGGCACGCCCGCCGACGGCCACACCACCGCCGAGATTGAACAGGCCCTGCGCGCACAGATCGAGCGCATCGCCAAGGAGGGCGTGACCGATGCCGAACTGAAGCGCGTCAAGGCGCAGGTTGTGGCCGCGCAAATCTACAAGCGCGACTCGGTGTTCGGCCAGGGCATGGAGATCGGCATGAACGAGATGAGCGGCCTGTCGTGGCGGTCCATTGATCGCCAGTTGGAGAAGATCAAGGCCGTGACGTCGGCGCAGATCCAGCACGTGGCGCAGACGTACTTCGGCGAAGACAACCTCGTCGTCGCCACGCTGCTGCCGCAACCGATCGATCCCAACAAACCGGCGCGCAAGCCTGTTCCTGGCATGCGCGAAGAAGGAGGGCTGCGTTGATGCGCGCCATGTCTCTGACCCTGAAGACGGCGCTGGTCGCCATTGTTGCCGCGGCGGCGCAGAGTGCTCTGGCCGCGCTGCCCATCGAACACTGGACAGCCCCGACCGGCGCGCGCGTGTTCTTCGTGCCGAGCCCATCGATCCCGATGCTCGACATCAATCTCGACGTGGATGCGGGTTCGCGCTATGAGCCAGCGGCGAAGGTGGGCCTCGCCTCGTTGACGGCCGGCATGCTCGATAAGGGCGTGGCTGCGCTAGGCGATGCGCCCGCGCGCGATGAAGCGGCGATTGCCGATGCGTTTGCCGATGTGGGCGCCAGCTTTGGCGGCGGTGCGGGCGGCGATCGCACCAGCCTGCGTCTGCGCACGCTGTCCGACCCTGCCGAGCGCGGCCCGGCCATCGCGCTGATGACGCAGATCGTCTCGGCGCCGACCTTCCCCGACACGGTGCTCGCGCGGGATAAGCAGCGCTTGGTGGCCGCCATCCGCGAATCGCTGACCAAGCCGTCGGTGCTGGCCGAGCGCGCGTTCGGCAAGGCCATCTACGGTACACATCCGTACGGGCAGACCGCTTCGCCGGAAACGGTGGAGAGCATCACGCGTGACGACATCGTGCGCTACTACCAGGCCAACTACACTGCCAAGCGCGCAGTGGTGACGCTGATCGGTGCGATCAGCCGTAAGGAAGCCGAGGCCATCGCCGAGCAGATCACGCGCGGCCTCCCCCCTGACGGCGCCACGCCGCCGGCGCTGCCCGACGTCAAGATGCCGCTGGCGAAAGCGGAGACGATCCGCATTCCGCATCCCGCGCAGCAGGCGACCATCATCCTCGGGCAACCGGGCATCGCGCGCGGCGATAAAGATTACTTTCCGCTGCTGGTCGGTAATTACGTGCTGGGTGGTGGTGGTTTCAGTGCGCGCCTGACCAATGAGGTGCGCGAGAAGCGCGGCCTGACGTACAGCATTGGCAGCTACTTCGCGCCCGCCGCGCAGCCCGGTCCGTTCGAGCTGGCGCTGCAGACGCGCAAGGACCAGACCGAAGAAGCGTTGGGCGTGGTGCGTGACACCGTTGCCAAGTTCGTCGCCGATGGCCCGACCGACGCGGAACTGAAAGCCGCCAAGGACAACCTCGTCAACGGTTTCCCGCTGCGCCTGGACAGCAACCGCAAGCTGCTGGACAACGTGGCCAACATCGGCTGGTACAACCTGCCGCTCGACTACCTGGACACGTGGACGCAGCGCATCGCGGCCGTCACGCGTGACCAGGTGCGTGCGGCATTCCAGCGTGCACTGCAACCGCAGACCATGGCGACGATTGTGGTGGGCGGTCCGGATAAGGCCGCCACGAACTGACGCACGGTGGCTTTATCCGAAAAACCGGCGGCATCCCCCGCCGGTTTTTGTTTGCGCTCGTTTTATGGAGCAACAGCCCCTAAAATCCCGCCCATGGCACCTCGTACCTCCAGTTCCAAAGGCCCCAAGGCCAAGACCGCCACGTCGCATGCGCGCGCACCGCAGCAGGTTCGCATCATCGGCGGGCAATACAAGCGCACGCCGCTCCCGGTGGTCGACGCCGACGGCCTGCGCCCGACCAGTGACCGCGTCCGCGAGACCGTCTTCAACTGGCTGGGTCAGGACCTGACCGGCTGGCGTTGCGCCGATATCTTTGCGGGCACCGGCGCGCTCGGCTTCGAGGCGGCTTCGCGCGGCGCCACGCACGTGACGCTCGTCGAAAACCACGCCCCGGCCGTGCGCGCTTTGCACGCCATCCGCGACAAGCTTGGCGCACGCATGGTCGACATCGTCTCCGGCGACGCCTTTGCCTGGCTCGCCCGCCAGCCCGATGCTGCGCTCGATGCGGTGTTCATCGATCCGCCGTTTGCACAGGATTGGGCACTGCGAGCATTGAAAGCCGCAGCCCGAGTGGTCAAGCCAGGAGGCGTGATCTACGTTGAAGCGGCACAGCCGTTGGTGGATGTGAGTACTGATTCACATGGCGACGAGCCGGGCGCCGGCATCGCGTTGCCTGCCGATTTGGTGCTTCACAAACACCTGCGCGCCGGTGCGGTGCATGCACATTTGCTGCTCCGCAAAAACGGTTAAACTACGCCGCTCGCAACCGATGCATGAGCATCGGGCGGCACCTGCAACGCGGGTGCGCTCGGTCGGTATCGGTGGCCCAGGCGGCAGGCTCGGGACCTGCTGCGCTCGATAACGCAATGGTGTCCGAATGCAGTACCGGCGCGGCAATGTCCCACGCCGACGCTTGCGGATGCTCTTTTCCCCTTGGTGGAGGAACCATGGTGATCGCGGTTTATCCCGGCACTTTCGATCCGTTCACGCGCGGCCACGAAGACCTCGTGCGGCGCGCGTCCAATATCTTCGACGAGCTGATCGTCGGGGTGGCACAGAGCCCGAACAAGCGGCCGTTCTTCGCGCTGGAAGAGCGCATTGAGATCGCCCGTGAAGTGCTCGGCCACTACCCGAACGTGCGAGTGGAAGGGTTTTCCGGCCTGCTCAAGGATTTCGTGCGCAAGAACAACGCGCGCGTGATCGTGCGGGGCCTGCGTGCCGTGTCGGACTTCGAGTACGAATTCCAGATGGCCGGCATGAACCGCTACCTGCTGCCGGACGTGGAAACCATGTTCCTCACACCGTCGGATCAATACCAGTTCATCTCGGGCACGTTCGTGCGCGAAATCGCCGTGCTTGGCGGTGATGTGAGCAAGTTCGTGTTCCCGTCGGTCGAAAAGTGGCTCAAGGAAAAGACCGGCAAGACGGAAGGGTCGGGGAAATCGGAATAAAATGAAGCTTTGGCGGGCGCTGGCTCGCCGGCCATTTCAAGGAAGGCACCATGGCGCTCATAATCACCGATGAGTGCATCAATTGCGACGTATGCGAGCCTGAGTGCCCCAACGGCGCGATTTCGATGGGCCCGGAGATCTACGTGATCGACCCGGGCAAATGTACCGAATGCGTCGGTCACTTTGACGAGCCTCAGTGTCAGCAGGTCTGCCCGGTGGATTGCATCCCCAAGGACCCGGCCCATGAGGAAACGCACGAGCAGTTGATGCAGAAGTACACCCAGCTCACCTCAGCACCACCACGCGCAGCGTGAGCACACAAAAAAGAGACGGCTTTGACCGTCTCTTTTCATTGGTGCCTACCGTTTCGTTGGCAGCACGCTTACTGGATCGGCAGCAGATCTTCCGGCCCTTCGTACGCGTAGCCCGGCTCGCAGACGATGCGGTAGTGCGGGTAATGCGGACGCGGCGGGCGCGGCACGATCGGTGTGGGCGCCACCGGCGCTTGCGCGAACGGCTTCGGGCCATCGCCAGGTTGGCGTAGCGCGCCCGCAGCCGGCGCGGGAGGTTGGCGGATCACCGGCATCGGCGTCGGATAGGGTTGCGGGTACGGCGCCGGGTATGGCATCGGCCCCACGTAGACGCGATGGCAGTAGCGAACGCCTTCCTGCGCAACCACCACTTTCTGCCGTTGCTCGCGGCGTGCCTGTTCCGCCGCCTGCGCGCCCATCTGGGCTTGCCGAGCGTCTTCCGCTGCCTGCGCTTTGCGGCGCGCGGTTTCCATCTGCTGCACTTCGGCGGCTTCGGCGCTGGCGCGTTCGCGGGCAGCTTTTTGATCGGCGGCGCTGGGCGTGTTGTCGATCATTGGCACGGGCTGCGCGCGCGTACCGCAGGGATGGTCGGAATAGGTCGTCTGGCCGTTCTCGCTGCAGCGATACACCTGCGCTTGCGTCGGCAGGCTGGCCGCCAAGCCGAGCGCCAGACCGGTCAGCACGGCGGCGCGTGAGGTCAGTTTGGCGAACGGTGTCATGGCGGTGTCCTCGGTGTCGGCGGATCAGCGTGCGGTGTGCAGGCGCATCATGGCTTTCTCGGCGTTGCCGGCAATCAGTTCGGGTAGCGCATCTAGGCTCTGATCGATGGCACGGTCGATGAGGTCCTGCTCTTCCTTGCGAGGCGCTTTGAGCACGAAGTTGGCGACGTCATGCTGGCCGGATGCTGCCGTGCCCGGCGGCAACAGGTTGCGCGGGTGGCCAATGCCCAGCCGCAGCCGCCAGAACTGTTGCGTGGTCAGATGTGCAGCAATGTCCTTCAGGCCGTTATGGCCACCCGAACCGCCGCCGAGCTTGAGCTTGACAGCGCCGGGCGGCAAGTCCAGTTCGTCATGCACGACCAGGATTTCATCGGGCATGACCTTGTAGAAGCGGGCCAATGCCACGGTGGCCAGGCCCGAACGGTTCATGAAGGTTTGCGGCTGCAGCAGCCACACTTCATTGCCCCAAAGGTTGGCGCGCGCGGCGTAGCCGTGAAAGCGCGTCTCGTTGCGCAGTGTCACGTTGCCCATGCGCGCGAGTTGGTCGACCAGCCAGAAGCCGGCGTTGTGTCGCGTCGTCGCATATTCGGCGCCCGGATTGCCGAGGCCGACGATGAGTTTGATCATGCGATTCGTATCAGGTTGAGGTGCAGGAAGCGCCCCTTGATCGTACAAGCATAGCTGCTTTCCGCAGCCTGGAGGCGGTGCGGCGCGCGCCGCTCAGGCAGAAAAAAAGCCCGGCGAGACAGGCTCGGCGGGCTTCTTTCGCTCGCACCGAAGTGCGAGGTGCGGCAACTTAGGCTGCCGGCTTGTCTTCGCCTGCAGCAGCGCCTTCTTCGGCGGCAGCGGACTTCTCGCCAGCCGGCACGCTGATGTTGGCAACAGCCGGGTTCTCATCGCCACCGTGGGTGAGGATGGTCACGCCCTTCGGCAGCTTCAGGTCAGCGATGTGCAGGGTCTGGCCGATTTCCAGCGTACCCAGATCCACTTCGATGAACTCGGGCAGGTCGGCCGGCAGGCACGACACTTCAACGTCGTTCAGGATGTGGTTCACGATACCGTGGCCCAGCTTCACGCCAGGAGCAGTTTCCTGATTCATGAAGTGCAGGGGCACCTTGACGTGGATCTTTTCCTTGGCCGACACGCGCTGGAAGTCGACATGCAGAACCAGTTGCTTGAACGGGTGCAGTTGGAAGTCACGCAGCAGCGCCTTTTCCACCTTGCCAGCCACTTCGATGTCGAGGATCGACGAGTGGAAGGCTTCCTTCTTCAGCGCGTGGTACAGCGCGTTGTGATCGAGTTCGATCAGCTTCGGCTCAGCGCCAGCGCCGTAAATGATGGCCGGCGTCTTGCCGGAATTGCGCAGGCGGCGGCTCGCACCAGTGCCCTGAACGCTACGCTCGAAAGCGACAACTTTCATGATTGCTCCAAACGAAAAAGACGACTCGCGACCAAGCCGTCTGGTGAACGGGGCGCCATATTGCGCCCCGCAGACACCGCAGAAGTGCCGTCTAATCGACGTTTTCTGCAGTAAAGCCTTGAATTATAACAGTAAGCCGCTCGAGTGCCGAATCATTCCGCAAACAGCGACATGATCGAGTCACCGCGCACGATGCGAGTGAAGGTTTCGGCCAGCAGCGGTGCCGTCGAGAGCTGGCGGATCTTGCCGCACTTGATGGCGTCTTCGCGCAGCGGGATGGTATCGGTCACGACCACTTCGTCGAGCGCCGAGTCTGCGATGCGGGCAGCTGCGCCACCCGACAGCACCGGATGCGTGCAATATGAAAACACTTGCTTGGCACCGCGCTCCTTGAGGACCTGCGCGGCTTTGCACAGTGTGCCGCCCGTATCGATCATGTCGTCCATGATCACGCAGTTGCGGCCGTCGACTTCACCGATGATGTTCATCACCTCAGCGACGTTAGCCTTCGGGCGACGCTTGTCGATGATCGCCAGATCCACGCCGAGTTGCTTGGCGAGTGCACGTGCACGCACCACGCCACCGACGTCAGGCGACACCACCAGCAGGTCTTCGTAGTTCTTCTTGCGCAGGTCTTCGAGCAGGATCGGCGACGCGTAAATGTTGTCGACCGGGATATCGAAGAAACCTTGGATCTGGTCAGCGTGGAGGTCCATCGTCAGCACGCGCTCGACGCCGGCGACTTCCAGCATGTTGGCCACGACCTTGGCCGTGATCGCCACGCGCGCCGAACGCGGGCGACGGTCCTGGCGGGCATAGCCGAAGTAGGGGATGGCGGCCGTGATGCGGCGGGCCGACGCGCGCTTGAGCGCATCGACCATCACCATCAGTTCCATCAGGTTGTCGTTGGTCGGGGCGCAGGTGGACTGCAGGATGAACACGTGCTTGCCGCGCACGTTCTCCTGAATCTCGACTTGGACTTCACCATCGGAGAATCGGCCGACGAGGGCCTTGCCTAGCGGAATGCCTAGGTGCTTGACGACAGCTTCGGCGAGTTTCGGGTTGGCGTTGCCGGTAAAAACCATCAAGCCTTCGCTGCTCATCGGGGCACCTGTTTTTCGACTTCAGACGCGCCGGTTAGTTGAAGCACCAACCGGGCTATTGCTGGGAACATGAGGAAGAAAATGGCAGGGGCGGAAGGATTCGAACCTACGCATGCCGGAATCAAAATCCGGTGCCTTAACCAGCTTGGCGACGCCCCTACACAACCTATCGGTTACCGCCTCCATTGCAGAAGCGATAACTGCAAACCTTACACAGCAAATCTTGCGAGCGGGTGATGCGTCAGACCTGCCGCACACCGACCTTCCCATTCGGAAGGCACCTGATCCGCTACCGCTTGCGCATGCTCGACGTTCTCGAACGGAGCAAACACGCAGGCACCGGATCCGGTCATTCTTGCCAGAGGGCTGAATTGACGCAGCCAGACAAGTGCTCGGGCGATTTCGCCGTATTTCCTTTCCGCCACTGCTTGCAGGTCGTTGCGACCGTAAGCGAAAACAATTTGTTGGTCAGGAAAGTCCGTAATTATGGTGAGTGGCGTATCGCGTGTCAACCCTTCATCGGAAAAAATTGCGGGGGTGGGCACATGCACGCGTGGGTGAATCACCACGAAGGCGGCCGGCGGCAGCGTGATGGGCGTGAGTTCTTCGCCGATGCCCTCGGCGAAGGCGTTCTGGCCGAACACAAAGAAGGGTACGTCGGCGCCGAGCTTGAGGCCGATCGCCATCAGTTGCGTGCGCGGCAGGTCAAGGCCCCAGAGGCGATTGAGCGCAAGCAGCGTGGTGGCGGCATCAGACGAGCCACCGCCAATGCCACCGCCCATCGGCAGGCGTTTCTCGATGGCGATATCGACGCCGTAGGTGCAGCCCGTTTCCGCTTGCAGCAAGCGCGCGGCGCGGATCACGAGGTCGTCACCGGCGGGCACGCCCGGGATATCGGTGATGCGCACGAGACGGCCGTCGGTGCGGCGCGTGAAATGCAGCGTGTCGCACCAGTCGATCAACTGGAAGACGGTTTGCAGCAGATGATAGCCATCGGGCCGGCGGCCAACCACGTGCAGGAAGAGGTTGAGCTTGGCGGGCGCTGGGCAATCACGCAGCTCGACGGGTGCGGAAGACATGACGAAGCGAGGCGTTACCGGTCGAGCACGAGCCGCACCGAGAGCGGGCCATTGGTGCCCTGCGGGCGGTCAAGATCGAGTCGGCGGATGCCGACCTTGGCGCCGTCGGCATTATTGCCGTCGTCAGTCCAGGCGACGTAGTGGACAGTCCAGCCATTCTGCTCAATGGTTTCGGGGCGCAATTGCGCATCACGTGCCACGCGTGCCGGTGTGCCGGGAGCGGGGCGGGCGCGCAGCCAGTCGCGCAGGCCCGAGACCGGCAGCGAAAAGCCGAGCGCATCCTGCATCAGCGCGTCGACTTCGGGGGCGCGGCGCGGCGGCTGGTTCGGCAGTTCGAGCGTGGCGCCCTGGTTGCTCTGGCTGACGATGGCCAGCGTCTGGCCCAGCGGCGACATTAGCTCAAGCTGCACGTCGGGTCCGCGCTCACGCCAGAGGAAGCTGCCGACGGCGCTTTGCTCGGCATTGTTCTGCGTGTAATGGGCTGAAAAGCGACCCTGATAGCGCGTGATGGTGGCATCGGCGTCTTGCGCACCGGCGAAAAGATCGTTGGCTGGCCGCAAGTTTGCGCAGCCGCTGAACAGCGCGCAGCCAGCGCCGAGCATCAGCGCGCCAAGCGCGCGCGTGAACCGCATCGCCATCAATTTGCGCTCACGGGAACATTGGGCACCGGCTGGCCGAAGCGGCGCAGCGTGTCGCGCAGCGTGGTGTCGTTCACGTCCAGCTTGGACGCTTCGGTCCAGACCTGGCGCGCGTCGTCCTGCTTGCCCGATTGCCACAGCACTTCGCCCAGGTGCGCGCCGATTTCGGCTTGCGGGGCGGCAGCCCACGCCTTGCGCAGGATATCTGTGGCGGCGGGCAGATCGCCGCGACGGTATTTGACCCAGCCCAGGCTGTCGGCAATGTAGGGATCATCCGGCGCCAGCGACACGGCTTTCTCCAGCAGCTCCTGCGCTTCCTGCAGGCGCACATTGCGATCGGCCAGCGAGTAGCCGAGCGCGTTGTAGCCGATGGCTTGGCCGGGGCGCAGGTCGATCACCTTGCGCAGCAGCGTTTCCATGTTGTCGTAGTGCCCGTCGTGCTCTTCGAGCATCGCCAGTTGGTACGTGTATTCGACGTTGTCCGGATCGCTCTTGAGCAGCTCGTTGACGCGGGCGCGGGCGCGGCCGTAAGCCTTGGCGTCCATCAGCATGCCAATTTCTGCCTGGCGGATGCCGTCCATCAGGGCCTGGCGGCGCGGGCCATCGGGCACATCTTCGGAATCGGCGACGAGCTCGTCGAAGGTCTGCTGTGCCTCGTCGATGCGGCGCAGCCTGCCGAGCAGCTGGCCGCGCTTGATGCCCGCTGCCAGTGCGGTCTGGCCATCGGCGTCGCCGTTGGCGGAACCGGTGATCTTGTCGACCCAGCCCAGCGCGGCGGCGTAGTCGTGCTTTTCTTCAGCCAGCTGGGCGAGGCCCTGGTAGCCAGGTTCGGGGCTCAGCGTGGGCGACTTGGCGGTGGCGGCGACGTACTCCCTCAGATAACGCTCGGCGTCGTCGTACTGGCGCTGCTGCAGGTTCAGCAGGCCCAGGGCAAGCGTGATGCGCGCATCGTTGGGTGCGATCTTCTTGAGCGCTTCGAATTCAGCGCGCGCCTTGTCTTGCTGATTGCGCATGAGGTACATGCGGGCGAGCGTCAGATGGCCGTCGATGGACGCTGGCGCGGCTTTCAGGAAGCTGCGCAGGCCAGCGATGGCGGCATCGGGATCGCCGTCGGCACGCAGTTCGGCAGCGAGGATGGCGGCGTCTTCATAACCGGGGCGCAGCTTGAGCGCTGTGTCCAGTTCCGTCAGTGCGCCGGGGAGATCCTTGGCGGCAACCTTCGCGCGGGCCAAGGCCAGATGCGTTTCGGGGCGCTGCATGTCATGCGAGGCGATGCGCTGCAGCGCGCCTACGGCACCCGCCGGATCGCTGCTCTTGGACATCTGCTGCTGCAATTGCAGCAGGGCATCGGCACGCTGGCCGGGCGAGACCTTGTTCAACTGCGCTTGCAGCAGCGATTCGACTTCCGGCCACTGGCCCGTGGCAACCAGCAGGAGCTGCTGCACCTGGCGTGCCGGCATGGATGTCGGTGATAGCTCCACCCACAGGCGCGCGGCGTTCAGGGCTTGCGCGGGGGAGCGTGTCAGAAATGCGATTTCCGTGGCGCGCTGGGCAAAGCGGGGGTCGCGCGTCTCCTGTGCGAGGGAGAGGTAGGTGCGGTACGCCGGTTCGACCAGCCCGCGCTGCAGCGACACTTCAGATGCCAGCACGCGGTACATGATGTCTTCAGTGAGCGCGACGCGCGGCAGATCAGTGCGCTCCGAACTCAGTAGACCAGTGCGCGGGCGCGAGCGCTCAATCTGGATGGCTGCGCGGCCGCCTGTGCCGCTTTCCTGCGCCACTTGGGCAATGAGCGGTGCACTGGCAGCCGACTGCGACGACCAGGCCGGCAGGCTCATCAGCCCTCCCGCCACCAGCGCGGCCAGGAGGGCCGTTCGGCTGCGCGGAAATCGCTGCGGGCGTTGCATCGCAGGCGAACGGGAGAGGGCGTGAGGCATGGTCTCGAAGCTCCGGATAAGGGTTCAGGGCATTGTAGCCTGACCGCTACAATCGCCCGCATCGTAAAAAAGGTTGGAGCAGCACATGGGATGGAGGTTCGATGCCTGAGTTGCCGGAGGTCGAGGTCACTCGCCTGGGTTTGCTACCGCATATTACGGGGCGACGTATTGTGCGCGCCGTGGTGCGCCATCACGGCTTGCGCTGGCCTATTGATCCGGCGTTGCCGGAGTTGCTCGCGGGCCTCACTGTCACGCGCTTGCTGCGCCGGGGTAAATACCTGCTCATCGAATGCATGCCCGCGGTAAGCCAATCCGCAAGCCACGCCGATGCCGCAGGCGGCTGGCTGTTGATCCACCTGGGCATGACCGGCACGTTGCGCGTGCTGGAGGCGCCCGTGCCGCCCGGCCCACACGATCACGTCGATATCGAGCTTGCCGACGCAACTGGCGTACGCATCACACTGCGCTATCGAGACCCGCGCCGCTTTGGTGCCGTGCTTTGGCACGCCGGGGACGAAGCCGGCTTGGCCGAACACCCGCTGCTGCGCAATCTCGGCATTGAGCCGTTCGATGCGCGATTCGACGGCGACTGGATGTTTGCCCGCACGCGGGGGCGCCGGGTTGCCATCAAGTCGGCGCTGTTGGCAGGCGACATCGTGGTCGGCGTGGGCAATATTTATTGTTCGGAGAGTCTGTTCCGCGCCGGTATCCGGCCGACCACGGCGGCGGGCCGCATCAGCCGGCCACGCTATGCGGCGCTGGCCGAGGCCATTCGCGCCACGCTGGCCGATGCCATCGCACGGGGCGGCAGCACGCTGCGCGATTTTGTCGGGTCAGACGGACAGAGCGGCTACTTCCAGCTCGAAGCCTTCGTTTACGACCGCGCTGGTCTGCCGTGCCGCGTGTGCGGCACGCCGATCCGCCAGATTGTCCAGGGGCAGCGCTCCACTTTCTACTGCCCGACCTGCCAGCGCTGATCGGCCTGCCAAGGGCATCGAAAGCCGCCTGAAAACGTGGTGCTGGAGCGATCTGGCCGCCATTTCGCAAGGTTTTTGAAGTGGGGTGTCCGGCCGCCGATGGTATCCCGCAACACTTGTCTGCCCGGGCTAGAGAACCTTGCGGAAAGTTCGCCCGGAAGCTGGCGGTTCGCTGTATCGTTCCACCTAAATTTGTGCATTTCTGTGCCGTAATTGGGCGGAACAGTGATGTCAAGGGGCGCGCGCATTTTTCTTTGCGGTCGGGTCGCGCACACAATAAGACAGAACGATGAACAACACACTGAGCACACAGTTCGAGCAGTACAGCGCCTGGCGCGCTTCGGTACTGCAGTCGGTGGGGGAATTCCAAGACTGGCTGCAAGCCCAGGAGCTGTACGACGCCCAGGCTGACATGCGCGCGCAGCGCATCCGCGGCGTCCTGCGCAGCGACAAACTGAAGGTTGCCTTCATTGCCGAGTTCTCGCGCGGCAAGAGCGAACTGATCAACGCCATCTTCTTTGCGGATTTTGGCCGCCGCATTTTGCCGTCGTCGGCGGGCCGGACCACGATGTGTCCGACCGAACTGATGTACGACGAAAGCTATCCGCCGTCGATCCGCCTGCTGCCGATCGAGACGCGTCTGCATGATGCATCGACGGCCGATTTTCGCGATGCGGGCAGCCACTGGCTGTCAGTGCCGCTCGATCCGTCGTCGCCCGAGGGCATGCTCGAAGCGTTCCGCCACGTGGTGGAAACCGTGCGTGTGCCCAAGGAAGAAGCTGAACAACTGGGTCTCTATAACGACGCCGATCCTGACGCCGCGTTCTCGGTGGATGCCGCAGGCACGGTCGAAGTGTCGAAGTGGCGTCACGCGATCATCAATTTCCCGCACCCGATGCTCAAGCAGGGGCTGGTGATTCTGGATACGCCGGGCCTGAACGCCATCGGTACCGAGCCGGAACTGACGCTGCGCCTGATTCCCGATGCGCATGTCGTCGTGTTCGTGCTGGCAGCGGATGCCGGCGTGACCAAGAGCGACCTGGAGCTGTGGCGCTCGCACGTGGGCGGCGGCCAGCGCAAAGGCTGCATCGCGGTGCTCAACAAGGTCGATGGCCTGTGGGATCCGCTCAAGTCCGAAGAGGAAGTCGAGAACGAAGTCAGCCGCCAGATCATGACGACGGCGCAGGTGCTCGATATCGATGTCGAGCGCGTGTATCCGGTGTCGGCGCAGAAGGGCCTGGTGGCCAAGGTCAGCCATGACCATGAGCTGCTGGCCAAGAGCCGGCTGCCGGAGCTGGAGTCGGTGCTGTCGGATCAGCTGATTCCGCAGCGTCGCGAGATCGTCACCGAGCAAGTGCAACTGGCGGTGAAGGACATGGCCACCGGCGCGCAGCAACTGCTGCAGATGCGCCGCCGCGACATCGTCGAGCAGTTGTTCGAGCTGCGCGGCCTGCGCGGCAAGAACCACACGATGGTCAAGCACATGCTGATGCGCGTGCAGGGCGAGAAGGAAGAGTTCGAGCAGAGCATCGCCAAGTTTCAGGCGCTGCGTACGGTGTTCGGCCGACACAGCGCAGAGATCATCAAGAGTGTGCAGCTCAAGCAGATCCGCTCGACGATGCGCGAAGCACGCGAGAAGATGAAGGAGCGCGTGTTCTCGCGCGGCCTGCGCGACGACATGGACAAGCTCTTCGGCCACCTGACGGGCCTGGTGCGAGATGCCGCCAACCGCATCGACCAACTGCACCAGATGGTCGATGGCATGTACAAGAAGTTCAACGCCGAGCACGGCTTCACGCTGTCGCCGCCGCTGCGCTTCCTGGGCACGCGCTATGACGCCGATCTGAAAGAAACGCTGATGCTCGCGCACAACCACTTTGGCGCGTTCAGCTTCCTGACCCGTCCGAAGCCGCAACTCGTGCATGGTGCGTTCTCGACGGTGGCCAGCCGCGTGCTGGATACCTTCCAGGACATGAACCGCGACATCGAGATTTGGCTGAAGTCGGTCATGACGCCGCTCGAAGCGCAGGTGCGCGATCACCAGAAGCAACTGCGCAAGCGCGTCGATTCGATCGAGCGCATTCACGAGGCGACCGATACGCTGGAAGCGCGCATTACTGAACTCGAAGCGCTGCTCAATACGCTGGATGAGCGCAGCGGCACGATTGCCCAGTACACCGATCGCATTCTCGCGGCCGGAACGATTCTGGAGCGGCAGTCATTCGCGGCCTGACGCGCATCGCTGGTCACGGAGAAGGCGCCTGAGGGCGCCTTTTTTGTTCTGGTAGGATCGCCGCCAGCGCGCATCTTCTGCTCGCCGCTTCCTCAACACACGCATGACCGCCACCCCTCGCCGCACGCGCCGCGCCGCGCAACCTGCTGCCGTATTGCCTTCGCTCCCCGATGATTTTGCCGTGCGCGTCATCGCATGGCAGCAGCGTCATGGCCGCCACCATTTGCCGTGGCAGAACACCGGCGACGCATATCGCACGTGGCTGTCAGAGATCATGCTGCAGCAGACGCAGGTGAGCGCAGTGCTGGGCTACTACGCACGCTTCATCGAGCGCTTCCCGACCGTGCAGGCGCTGGCCGCTGCGCCTGCAGACGACGTGATGGCTGCGTGGGCCGGTCTCGGTTACTACACGCGTGCGCGAAACCTGCATCGCTGCGCGCAGATCGTGGTGGCGGAGCACGGCGGCATCTTCCCGCGCGATCCCGACGTGTTGGCGACGCTGCCGGGCATCGGCCGCTCGACCGCGGCGGCTATCGCAGCGTTTTCGTACGGCGTGCGTGCGGCCATTCTGGACGGCAACGTCAAGCGCGTGTTTGCGCGTGTGTTCGGCATCGATGGCTTTCCTGGCGACAAGCGCGTGGAAGACACGATGTGGCGCATCGCCGAAGCCGTACTGCCGCGGGCCGAAGGCATTCAGCCGTACACGCAGGGTTTGATGGACCTGGGGGCCACCGTTTGCACGCGCGGCAAACCGGCATGCCTGACCGGCGAACGCGCCTGTCCGCTCGAATCGCTATGCGAAGCGCGCAGTACCGATCGCGTGATGGAATTGCCCGTGCCGCGCCCGCGTAAGGTGATACCCGAGCGTGCAGCGACACTTGTCATCGCGCTGCACGCCGACGCGGTCCTGCTGCAGCGTCGGCCGCAACGGGGCATCTGGGGTGGATTGTGGTCTTTGCCGCTGGTGGGTGAGATGGACGACGCGCTCGACGCGCATCCGTTGGATGTGGGCACGGTGCGTAGTGCCGCGCAGGCATATGGTGCGGTCTCGACCGTGGAAATGGCTGGCGCGCTCACGCACACCTTCACGCATTTCCGCCTGCATATGCACTTGCTTCGCGCAGAGATCGCCACGCCCGCCGCGCTCGACGAAGACTGGCGTTGGGTACCGCTCGCGCAACTCAATTCGGTGGGATTGCCTGCGCCGGTGAAGTTGGCGCTGGAGACGCTGGTGCAGCCAAGCCTGATCTAGCCAGTTCGGCCGGGCTTGGCTGATACGGCATCACAGAATGTGATGCTGCTTCATGTACCGATGGACGATCTCGATGCGCATGCCGGCATCCATCAGTTCCATCAACTTCTGCTTGGCTTTGAGCGGCACCGGCAGCAGTTCACAAAGTCGATTTGCGACCCAGCTGGGGCTGGTCCACTCGTAGGGCTCCGCCATCGGGACGTTGCCATCTTCGCGTGATCCGAGTGTGGTGATGATGCGGCGCAGGGCGCCCACGCAATCGTCGAAAAGTTCGCCCTTGCAGTCTTCCACGTCTGCGCCGATGGGCTCGACCGTGCCGCGCATGAGGCCGTCGGGCGTAGTCTCGAACGAAAGCACCTTGAAGCGCTGCGTGCCGCGCACCTTGATCATGAGCAGGCCGAGTTGCTCCATGTCGCATTCGACGATGTGGGCGATGCAGCCGACGTCGACCGGTACGGTTGGGCCATCCGTGACGGCAGCTTCGTTGCCGCGCTCGATCAGGCAGACACCGAACGGCGTCTTGTCGCGCAGGCACGTGCGCACCATGTCGATGTAGCGGGCTTCGAAAATGCGTAGCGGGAGAAGGCCGCCGGGAAACAGCACCGTGTGCAACGGAAACAGCGGCAGCTCGGTGGGCAGCGGCGGCAGCGGCGAGAACGGTGAGAGAGCGATGTCTTCTTGCATGGACGGGCTTTCAGCAGACGGCGGCAAGACTTTCGCGTGGCGCCGCGCAAGAAGCCGCATCCAATGAGGCTGGCCAACGCGCTCGGTGTGTCTGGCGCGCAGTTCAGCCGTCTACGGCCAATTCGCGGTGGCGGACCAACACATTACCATGCGCGCGGAAGTACGTGGCAAGCCGTTCTGCGATGTACACCGAACGATGCTGGCCGCCCGTGCAGCCGATCGCGACGGTCAGGTAGCTGCGGTTGTCTGCGATGAAACTCGGCAACCACTTTTCCACGTAGGCGCGAATATCCTCTGCCATTGCAAGGACCATCGGCTGGCTTTGCAGGAAATCGATGACGGGCTGGTCGCGGCCGGTGAGGGGGCGCAGTTGCGTGTCGTAGTACGGGTTGGGCAGCGAACGCACGTCGAAGACGAGATCAGCATCGGTCGGCACACCATGCTTGAAGCCGAACGATTCGAACATCAACGTGATGTCATGCGGCTCGTCGCTGATGAATTCCTTGATGTACGCGCGTAGGGCATTCGTGCGCAGCGTGCTGGTGTCGATGCGATGGGCCGGATCAGCAAGCGGGCTCAGCAGCTCGCGTTCCATTTCGATCGCTTCGATGAGCGAGGTGTCCAGGCCCCTGGCGGCCGCTTGCACGTTTGCGGCGGTGTCAGGGCGGCCGTTACGGATCGACAGCGGATGCCGACGGCGCGTCTCGGAATAGCGCTGCACCAGCGCGTTCGTGCTTGCTGTCAGGAACAGCATGCGCACGTCGTGTTCCTTGCGCAGCACGGTGACCGTCTCGGGGACCTTGCGCAGCGATTCACGGCTGCGGATGTCAGTGGCCACGCCCAGATGCGTATAACCCTGGTCCGCCAGGTAGCGCGCCAGTTCGGGAATGAACTGCGCGGGCAGGTTGTCGACGCAGTAGTAACCCGCGTCTTCGAGCACGTTCAGGGCGACCGATTTCCCTGAACCCGACATACCGGTGATGAGAATGATCCGCATGCCGCGAGGATAGCATCCCTGTATTGCAAAGCAGCGACCAGTAAAAAAGGCGACCGATCTGGCCGCCTTTTTTTACGAAGCTAAAGGAATGCTCAGCTCTTCGAGAGGCACTCTTTCTGGGCGTTCTTGTAGGCGTCGCCCTTCTTGCCCTTGTTGGCCTTAGAGCACGCCGCCATCTTTTCCTGCTGCGTCATCGGCTTGGCGGCAGCGGCCGGCTTGTCAGACAGACAGCCTTTCATGAAAGCCTTGCGCTCGTCGCCCTTCTTGCCGGCGGCGTCCATGTTGCATTGCTTCATCTTTTCTTGCTGCGAATTCTTGGCTGCCGGAGCGGCTGCAGGTGCGGCCGGCGCGGCTGCCGGTGCGCTGCCTTGGGCGAAAACCTGGCCAGCCAGGAACGGGAGCGCGAGGGCGCAAGCGGCAATCAGTTGTTTCATCGTCGTGTTCTCCTTGGGTACCGTCAGAAGAGCGGGCGAAGACGGCCGCCGCGCTCGCGATGAACGCCGCCGCGTGCGTGCTCGGCGCATTCCCCTCCCACAACGGAGAGGTCGCATGTCGGGTTGACGTTTCCCATCAAAAACTAGGGTAAAACCGGCCCGATAGCGAAACTTTGTGGCGACTTTGTTAAAGCAGGCGACCCTGAGGCGAGTGCGAGGCAGCTTCGGCCTGCATGGCGGCGCGCTGGCGGTCCATGAAGTCGCGCAACGTATCGATGCCGCGCAGACGCAAGATCGTGTTGCGCACGGCGGCTTCGACCAGCACGGCCAAGTTGCGGCCGGCTGCCACCTGGATCTTCACCATGTGAATGGGCAAGCCGAGCACATCGAGGTACTGCGAATCGAGTGGCAAGCGCTCGAACTCGCCATCGTTGCGACGCACGAGCTGGACGATCAGCTTGATCTTCATCTTCCGGCGCACCGCCGTCTCACCGAAAATCGTCTTGATGTCGAGCAGGCCCAGACCGCGCACTTCCAGCAGATTCTGCAGCAGCGGCGGGCAGCGGCCTTCGATAAAGTCCGGCCCGAGGCGAACGAAATCGACTGCGTCATCGGCCACCAGACCGTGGCCGCGCGAGATCAGCTCTAGGCCCAATTCGCTTTTGCCCAGGCCAGAATCGCCCATGATCAGCACGCCCATGCCGAGGATGTCGAGAAACACCCCGTGCATCGTCACGCGCGGTGCCGAGATGCGCGACAGATACAGGCGCAGATGATCAATGACCGCAGCCGACGAAATCGGCGACGTGAACAGTGGCGTGGACGAGCGGGTGCAGCGCAGTTCCAGATCGGGCGGCGGATCCACGCCATCGGCCACGACCAGGAAGGGCGGCTCAAGCAGGATCAGCTCGCCCATCTGCCGCTTGCGGTTTTCTTCCGACAAGCGCTGGTAATAGGTGATCTCGGGCTTGCCGAGCACCTGGATGCGATTCGGGTGGATAAGGTTCAAGTGCCCGACCAGGTCGGCAGCAGATGTCGCTTCCTTGGCGAAATCCACGTCGAACGCGCGGTCCGCGCCCTCCAGGCCGGCGACCCACGACAGCTTCAGATCAGCTGCGTTGTCGTCAAAGATCGATTGGGCGATGACGCCGGTCAGTTCCATAGCAGGGCACAGTGGTGCCGACGGGGCATAGCGCGTTCGCAATAGGTTGCGCTTGCCACCGATTGCGCTGCGATCAGGGCCGCCAGTCGGTCAGTAGCTGGTGAATCGCCTCGGGCGACGGCAGGGTGGCGAGGCCTTCGCGCATGTCTCGGTCGGACAGCAACTGGGCGATTTCAGAGAGGATTTCCAGATGCTGCTGGGTGGCCTGTTCGGGCACCAGCAAAAAAATCAGCAACGAGACGGGTTTGCCGTCCGGTGACTCAAAAGGCACCGGCTCGGACAGGCGCATGAATGCAGCCAGCGGTTGCTTGAGCCCCTTGATACGGCCATGCGGGATCGCCACGCCGGCGCCCAGACCCGTGGAACCAAGCGACTCGCGCGCAAACAGGTTGTCGGTGACGACTGCGCGCGTCACGCCGTGGTTGTTCTCGAACAGCAGGCCGGCCTGTTCAAATACCCGCTTTTTGCTGGTTACGCTGACGTCGAGGGCAATGTTCCCGGGCGGCAGCAGTTTGGCCAAGCGATTCATGTGCAATGCGTGAAATGAGCGGCGTCCTTCTGCACCAAGATGGCGCGCGGACAATGGGGTCATTATAGACCACGTGCCGCGCGGCTTTGTGCGGCGCACCAGCGGCGCACCGCGTAGGGCAGAGAAGCGAATCCCCCAGGGGCTGCGATCAGCCGATGCCGGCAATGTGCGCGCGGCATCGACCCTGTTTTTGCCAGCATCGCGCCAAAAACCGCGCCACGCCAGCATTCATACTTTCGTCAGATTTTAGCCCGACTTAAATCCGTTGCAATCGGATTCGTCACGAATGCACCACGGCATAAAAAAACCGCGCCAACTTGGGGCGCGGTTTTTGCGGTGCCGTCCTGCTATTGCTGCATCTGCACGGCCTGGAGGGCTTGGTGCTTCATGCTGTCACGATCGTGCCCTTGCACGCGGTCCTTGTACTTGATCACTTGCCTGTCCAGTTTATCGACGAGTAGGTCGATGGCCGCATAAAGATCTTCATGGTGTGATTCGACGAAGACGTCCTTACCCTTGAGGTGCAAGTTGATTTCCGCGTACTGACGCCGATCCTTCTCCTTGTGGTTATCGACCGATAGCAACACGCTGACGCCAATCACCTGATCGAAGTGCCTGATCACACGCTCCAGTTTCGTTTCCACGTACTCACGCAAAGCGGGCGTGATGTCCAGGTGGTGTCCACTGAGTTTGAAGTTCATAGCGGTTCTCCTTCTCAAGATGAGCCGCACCGGAACTGCCCGCGATGCGGCTATAAAGACTTGCGCAAATTCACTGCAGGGATCTTGAGGGCTTCGCGGTATTTGGCCACCGTCCGACGGGCCACCACGAATCCTTGTTCACCTAACAGCTCGGCAATTCTGCTATCGGACAGAGGATTCTTCGGGTCTTCGGCTCCTACAAGTTGCTTGATGAGCGCGCGTATCGCAGTGGATGACGCAGCCCCGCCGGTTTCCGTCGATACATGGCTGCCGAAGAAGTACTTCAACTCGAACGTCCCCATCGGGGTCGCCATGTATTTGTTGGTTGTCACACGGGAGATCGTGGACTCGTGTAGACCCAGTGTATCGGCTATTTCCCGCAAAACCAAGGGGCGCATGGCGATTTCGCCGTGCGTGAAGAAGCTCTTTTGACGCTCGACAATGGCTTGCGAGACACGCAGGATCGTATCGAAGCGCTGCTGAATGTTCTTGATCAGCCAACGTGCTTCCTGCAGCTTCTGCTGCAGATTGGCGGCACCCGATTCACCGCGGCTGCCGCGCAGGATTTGCGCGTACATGTCGTTGATGCGCAGGCGCGGCATGACATCAGGGTTCAGTTGCGCCATCCAGCCAGCGCTCGTCTTGCGCACGATCACGTCAGGCACTACGAAATCCGCCTCAGCGCGGCCGAATGCATGACCCGGGAACGGTGTCAGTGAACGAATCAGCTCATGCGCTGCTTTCAGTGCGGGTTCGTCGACGGACAGTGCCTTCTTCAGACGCGTGTAGTCGCGCGCGGCCAGCAGTTCGAGATGCTGATTGACGATGATGAGCGCCAGCGCTTTCGCAGGCGAATCGAGCCGATGCAATTGCAGTGACAGGCATTCAGCAGCTGAACGTGCGCCGACGCCGGGCGGGTCGAAGCTCTGCAGCATGCGCAGCGTGGCTTGCAGTTCGTCGAGCTCGACTTCGAGTTCGGCGGGCAGATCCGCGAGGATTTCGTCGAGTGTGCCGGCCAGATAGCCTTCGTCGTCGAGCGACTCGATCAGGAAAATGACGAGGCCCTTGTCGCGCATCGACAGCTTGAGCGGCGCGAGTTGCTCCATGAGGAATTCGCGCAGGCTTTGTTCGGCCTCGCGCAATTGCAGCGGGGCGCGGTCGTCTTCGTCGGATTGCGGTTTGCGGGCGAAGTCGTCAAGGCTCCAGTCGGAACGGTCGGAGCCGTAATCGCTGTCGAAATCGGCGCCGCTGTCGTGGCTGTTCTCGTAGCTGCTATCCGAACTGTCGCTGCTCTCGGCACCGTTCGGTGCGGGCGGAGGCGATTCGGTGGGCAGGGGCGTGGCGCTGTTGCTTTGCAGTGCGTTCACGGAGCCGTCCGCGCCAATGCGCGCGGAGGTGTCGAGCCACTCATTTTCCCGCTCCAGCAGCGGGTTCTCGGTCAGGGCCTGCTCAACTTCTTGCTGCAGTTCGATAGTCGACAACTGCAGCAGTCTGATCGATTGCTGCAACTGCGGCGTGAGCGCGAGATGCTGGGAGAGACGGAGCTGGAGCGACTGTTTCATGCGGGCTATTCTATGCCCAACACTCGGTCGATGGAACGGATTTTGCTTTAAGGTGCGGCTTTGCCACGTCCTTAAGGCGTAAGCGTGCAGCGTGGCTTACATCCGGAAGTTATCGCCCAGATACACCTTGCGTACATCCTCGTTTTCGATGATCTGTTCCGGCATGCCTGCAGCCAGCACGGTGCCTTCGCTGATGATGTACGCGTGATCGCAGATGCCCAGCGTTTCTCGCACGTTGTGATCGGTGATCAGCACGCCGATATTGCGGTCTTTCAGGAAGCTGACGATGCGTTGAATCTCGCCCACCGCGATTGGATCGACGCCGGCAAACGGTTCATCGAGCAGGATGAAGCGCGGCGACGAGGCCAGCGCGCGGGCAATCTCCACGCGGCGGCGTTCACCACCCGAGAGCGACAGCGCAGGGTTGTCGCGCAGGTGGGCGATCTGCAAGTCGTCGAGCAGGCCATCGAGGCGGCGGTTGACTTCGTCTTGCGAGAGCTTCTTGCCGTCCTGCTCCTGCAGCTCGAGCACCGCGCGGATGTTTTCCTGCACGTTGAGCTTGCGGAACACCGACGCTTCCTGCGGCAAATACGACAGGCCCATGCGCGCGCGCTGGTGGATCGGCAGGCGGCTGATGTGTTCGCCATCGAGCACGATGTCGCCGGCGTCCAGCGCCACCAGGCCGACGATCATGTAGAACGAGGTCGTCTTGCCCGCGCCGTTGGGGCCGAGCAGGCCGACCACCTCGCCACTTTTAACGTCAAGCGACACGTCCTTGACCACCGTGCGCGTGCCGTAGCGCTTCTTCAGATGGCGGACGACCAGCGTGCTGGAAGTCGTGGCCTGCGGCGCTGCAGTTTTGGGGGCGAGGGTGGTGGCGGACATAAGCGAAACAGAAAAGACAGGCGGTGCGGATCAGGGCTTGGCGGCCGGGCTGGATGCCGGCGCGGCAGGCGTGCTTGTGCGCGGTGCGAGAACGGCGCGCACGCGGCCCGACGGGTTGGCGGAGGTGGCGTTTTCCGCGCCGCCCGAGGCCGTGTAGAACTCCTTCTGACCGTCGTATGTGATCACGGCGCCGCGGATCTCGTCGAGCTGCGTCGCGCCTTGCAGGCGCTCCATGCGTGCGCGGGTGATCAGCTTGGAAATCTCTTGCTTGCCGTCGTATTCGATGCGCTCGCCCCAACCCTGGATGTATTCGTCGACGTTGTCCCGCTTCTGGCGAATGAAGGCCAGGTTGCCGGGCTTGGACGTGGCGACGGCGTAGTTGTAGCCCTCAGGATCGGTTCGCAGATCGGCCTCGTCTGAGCGCAGCACCATGGTGCCCTTGGTCAGCACTACGTTGCCGGTCAAGTGGTAGACCTGCTTCAGATCGTCGTAGCTGGCGTTGTCGGCTTCGAGCACGAGCGGCTTGTCGCGGTCGGCGCGCTCGGCGTGCGCGGGCAGGGCCGGGAGCAGCAGCGCAGCGAGGATGGCGAGGCCGGCAGCACGGAGGGAATCAGTCATGGGGATCACGTCGGAGAAGGGCGCGGTCGGTGGGCGTAGTCAGGTGTCGGGGGCAGAGTTTACTGCTTTGGCGCCCCAAGCCCTTCGATTCGGCCGCGCACATTGCCCAGCAATTGTACTTGGCGCGTCACGTTGTTGAAGGTGAGGCCGTTGGCGTTCATGATCGACGGCCCTCGGTGCAGCTCGACCGGCTTGTCGGTGCGCACGATATCGTCGTTGAGCAACACCTGGAAGTACGTCGAATCGGCCGTCATCAGCGGGTCCTGGCGGGCGTCGGGTCCCTGCGCGCGGATGACCTTGGCGTTGTTGTAGAGATCGATGATGGTGCCGTCGCCGTTCATCTTGCCGAGGTCTGCACGGGCGGTGACCTGCGGGCGGTCGGGCGCATACACGCGCAGCGCGGGATACGTGACGTCGTAGGTCAGGTCGTCCTCATAGTGATTCATGTGGACGCCGGTGAAGCGGTATTTGGTCGTGCCGGTCTCGTCCAGCGCGGTGGCCGAGATGCCGTCCATCGTGTAGTCGGCGATGTGGCGCTTGGGCTGGGTGGCGGCTTCGTCGGTTTGCGGCGTGTTGACTTGCACGAGCAGGAACGTGACGCCGCAGACGATCGCCATCAGCAGAATGGGCAGCCCGCGCAGCATGACCTGCAGCACGGTGGAGACGAGGCGTTGGGAGCGTTCGCTGGCCATGGAGTCAGAAGGATTGCGGGGCCTGCAGCAGTTGCGCAAGCAGGTCGTCGTAGGCGCCTTGGGCCTTGAGGATCAGATCGGCGACTTCGCGCACTGCGCCGCGTCCGCCCGTGGCCTGGGCTACATAGTGGGCGCGGCTGCGCAGTTCGGCATGGGCCTGGGCGGGGCAGGCGGTAAAGCCCACCATCGTCATCACCGGAAGGTCGGGCCAGTCGTCGCCCATGTAGCCGGCGTCGGTGGCCTGAAGTTGCGTGGCGGCCAACAAATGGGCAAATGCCTCGCGCTTGTCGGATACGCCTTGGTACAGATGTTCGATGCCGAGTTCCCCGGCGCGCCAGGCCACGATCTCGGATTGCCGTCCGCTGATGATGGCCGTGGTGACGCTGGCCTGTGCCAACAGCTTGATGCCGTGACCGTCGAGCGTGTCGAACGCCTTGCTGATCTCACCCTCAGGGCCGACCAGCAGACGGCCGTCTGTCAGCACGCCATCCACATCGAACACCATCAGACGCACGCGCGCGGCGCGTTCCATTGCCTGCGGAAAGCGAGCGTCGATGTTGCTGTGAACTGGATCGGCCGGGGTGGTCATCAGCGGCGTGGGCGGGTCAGATGACCTTGGCCCGCGTCAGGTCGTGGATGTGCAGGGCGCCGACCAGCAGGCCGGCGGCATCGACCACCAGCAACTGGTTGATGCGGTGCGTTTCCATGACTTCGACGGCTTCAACGGCGAGCTGGTCGGGACCGACCGAGCGCGGGTTGCTATGCATGACCTCGTGGATGGGCACTGTGCGCCAGTCGCGCGGGGTTTCGAGCAGGCGGCGCAGGTCTCCGTCGGTGAACACGCCCACGGCGCGGCCTTGCGCATCGACCACGGCGGTCATCGCCATGCCCTTGCGGGTGATTTCCATCAGCGCCTGTGACAGCGGCGTGTCTTGGTTCACGCGGGGGATGGCGTCGCCGGCGCGCATGACGTCACGCACGTGCGTCAGCAGCTTGCGGCCGAGCGAGCCGCCCGGATGCGAGCGCGCGAAGTCTTCGGCACCGAAACCGCGTGCGTCGAGCACGGCCACAGCCAGCGCATCGCCCAGCGCGATCTGCGCCGTGGTGCTGGCGGTGGGGGCAAGGTTCAGCGGGCAGGCTTCGACATCGACGTGCGAGTTGAGCACCACGTCGGCGTGCTTGCCGAGCGAGGACGCCGGGTTCCCCGTGACGGCGATCAGCTTGGCGCCCATCCGCTTGACCAGCGGCAGGATGACGTTCAGCTCCGACACTTCGCCGGAATTGGAAAAGCCAATGAAAACGTCGTCGCGGGTGACCATGCCGAGATCGCCATGGCTGGCTTCGGCCGGGTGCACAAAGAAGGCTGGTGTGCCGGTTGAGGCCAGCGTGGCGGCAATCTTCCGGGCGACATGGCCGGATTTGCCCATGCCGGACACAACGACGCGGCCAGTGCAGCCAAGCACCATTTCGACCGCGCGCGCAAAGTCGGCGGACACCTGGGTTTTGAGGCCGAGTACGGCTTGCGCTTCGATGTCGAAGGTTTGCTGCGCCAGCGCAAGCGCTCGATCCGGATTGAAATTCGCTATCATGGCGGCGAAGTATAACAACGATTGACACTGGCCCTGATTGGCTGCCGTTCGTTCTGGCATTGCATTTGGGCTGGCTTTGCGGGGAGTCGCGGGGCGTGCGGGCGCTCCGTTTTGCTGCGCCGCCGCATTCAGCTTTCAAATCACTTTTCTGCCCGTCGCCACGCCGTCATTTTTTTGCTCTGCGGCGTCTCGCGTATCGCGTTCTTCGTTTATATCCTGGCATCGGTCTTGCAGCGCCTGCGTGCTCGCTTGCGCACGCACCGTCCTGATGCGCGGCATCTGGCCCTCCTGTCCAACCTCTTTCGATTGGTTTTTCGCGTCGCATGCATTCGCCGCTGGAACTCACCCTCGTGTTGCTGGCCGCCGTCGTGATCGGCGTGGTGTTGTTCCGGATGCTGCAACTGCCGCCGATGCTGGCGTACCTCGTGGTGGGCGTCCTCATCGGGCCGAAGGCGACCGGGCTGGAATCCGATACGGCGCAGACGCGCTACCTGGCGGAATTCGGGGTGGTCTTCCTGATGTTCTCGATCGGGCTGGAGTTCAACCTCTCCAAGCTGCGTTCGATGCGGCGGCTGGTGCTGGGGCTCGGGGCGTCGCAGGTGGGGTTGACCATCCTGCTCACGATTCCGGTTTCGATGGTGCTGTCCCACTGGTACCCGCTGTCGTGGCAGGCAGGACTGGCGTTGGGTGGCGCGTTGGCCATGTCGTCCACGGCCATCGTCTCGAAAATGCTGGCCGAGCGTCTGCAGCTCGAGACCGAGCATGGCCGCAACATCATCAGCGTGCTGCTGTTCCAGGATCTGGCGGTCGTGCTGCTGCTGATCGTGGTGCCGTCATTGGGTAAGAACCCGACGGACCTCGTGCTCGCGCTGTCCATTGCCGCGCTCAAGATTACCGTCGCGCTAGTGCTGATCCTGTTCCTGGGGCAGAAGCTGCTGTCGCGCTGGTTCCACCTCGTGGCGGCGCGACGCTCGCAGGAGCTGTTCATGCTGAACCTGCTGCTGGTCACGCTGGGCATGGCGGCGCTGACGGAGCGGCTGGGCCTCTCGATGGCGCTGGGCGCGTTCCTGGCCGGCATGCTGGTGTCGGAAACGCCGTACAAGCTGCAGGTGGAAGAAGACATCAAGCCGTTCCGCGACGTGCTGCTGGGGCTGTTCTTCGTGACGGTCGGCATGCTGCTGGACCCGCGCGTGGTCTTCGAGCACTGGGCGCTGGTGCTGGGGCTGGTGATGGCGCCGGTGCTGTTCAAGTTTGTGCTGATTGCGTTGCTGGCACGTGCCTTTGGTTCGGGAGGCGGCGCGGCGATCCGCACGGCGCTCGGGCTGGCGCAGGCCGGTGAGTTCGGTTTCGTGCTGCTCAACCAGATTGACGGCATGAGACTGATTGACCCGCTGCTCGGCCAAGCGATCCTGGCGGCGATGCTGCTGTCGATGCTGCTCGCGCCATTCCTGATCCAGTACAGCGACGTGATCGCCATGCGGCTGTCGCGCACGGACTGGCTGATGCAATCGCTGGCCATGACCAAGATTGCCGCGCAGAGCATCGCCACCGAGCGCCACGTCATCATCTGCGGCTACGGGCGCAGTGGCCAGAACCTGGCGCACATGGTGGAGCAGGAGGGCATCGGCTATGTCGCGCTCGACCTGGACCCCGACCGCGTGCGCGAAGCTGCGGCTGCGGGCGAGCATGTCGTCTACGGCGATGCGGCACGGCGCGAATCACTGGTGGCCGCCGGTATCCACCGCGCAGCGGCGGTCGCCGTTACGTATGCCGATACGGCGTCCGCATTGAAGGTGCTGCACCACGTGCAGGCGCTGGAGCCGACCCTGCCCGTGATCGTGCGCACCATCGACGATGCCGACCTGGATCGGCTGCAGCAGGCTGGCGCCACCGAGGTCGTCCCCGAAATCATCGAAGGGAGCCTGATGCTGGCCTCGCACGCGCTGGTGCTGCTGGGCGTGCCGCTGCGCCGCGTGGTGCGGCGTGCGCAGGAGATGCGTGACGCACGCTACAGCCTGCTGCGCGGCTACTTCCATGGCCAGGATGACGAGGAAGACATGCTCGAGCGCGACGCTGTGCGCCTGCATTCTGTGCCGCTGGCAAAGGGCTCGCCTGCCATCGGCCATAAGCTTGGCACGATGGGGCTGGAGACGTTCAAGACGTCGGTCACGGCGATCCGGCGCCAGGGCATTCGCGCACTCGATCCCGATCCAGACACGGTGCTGGAGCTGGGCGATATCGTTGTGCTGCGCGGCACCCCCGAGGGGCTGCAGATGGCCGAGGAACGGCTCTCGCCGCGTTGATGCCAGCGCTTACTTGATGAACGCTTCCAGCAGCGGCCCGCGCGAGCGGCGCGGCGGTGGGGCATCGGCCATGTTGGCCGGCAGGCCATCCAGCACCGCCGTGGCATCGAGCGAACTGATCGACACCCGTGTATCGGCCGGAATGCGCCCCTCCTGCTTCAGCATCAGATAGCGCAGGCAGCAGACGCGCAGGAACGACGCGAAGTTCGCCACCTCGCCGCGACGCTCGAACAACTCGTCATAGAGCTTGCTGATGAGCTGGTTGACCGTCAGGCCGTCGCGCTGGCCAATCTCTTCGAGCACCTCCCAGAACAGGCACTCCAGCCGCACGCTGGTCGCCACGCCGTGCAGGCGTAGCGAACGCGCGAGGCTATCGTAGGAATGGGGATTGGCGCGGATGAAGATTTCGCACATGGCCGGGGGCTCCTGGGGCGCCCGGCGTGCGGGCAACCGGATCAGTGTAGAACCCGCGTGCCCAGGACTTCAAGAAACTGTGCCAACCACGCCGGATGTGCCGGCCAGGCGGGCGCCGTGACCAGCTTGCCGTCGGTGTGGGCCTGGTCCACGGGGATGTCCTTGAAGGTGCCGCCTGCCGCCGTGACTTCCGGGCCACATGCCGGATAGGCCGAGCACGCCTTGCCTTCCAGCACGCCCGCCGCCGACAGCAACTGCGCACCGTGGCAGATGGCCGCGATGGGTTTGTCCGCATGGGCAAAGTGCCGCACGACATCAAGCACGCGGGCGTTCAGTCGCAGGTATTCGGGCGCGCGGCCGCCGGGCACGACAAGTGCGTCATACGTTGCCGGGTCGACGTCGGTGAAGGTGGCGTTGACGGTGAAACGATGGCCGGGCTTTTCGGAGTACGTCTGCGCGCCTTCGAAATCGTGAATGGCGGTCGCGACGGAATCGCCAGCGCGCTTGTCCGGACAGACGGCGTGCACCGTGTGGCCGACCATCTGCAGCGCCTGGAAGGGGACCATGACTTCGTAGTCCTCCACATAGTCGCCGACCAGCATCAGAATTTTCTTTGCCATTGTCGTGTCTCCTGTATGGTTGGGGTTTGCCCATTGTGGTTCGGCGCCATTCGGCCCGGGTGGTAACCCATTACCGCAGACCACGTTTCCTGCTTTCCGTTTTTGCCATGAACCAAGTTCCCCCTCACCAGGCGGCGCTGCTCACGCCGTCGTCCATTCCCGCTTCTACCGAATTGGGCGATGTATCGCGCTACCTGCGCGACCGCATCCGCACGGTGCCGGACTGGCCGCAGGCCGGGGTGATGTTTCGCGATATCACGCCGCTGCTGCAGGACCCGAAGAGCCTGCGCGTGCTGGTGGACGTATTCGTCCATCGCTACATGGGGCAGGGGCTGAACCTGGTGGCGGGCATCGATGCGCGTGGATTCATCCTCGGCTCGATCGTGGCGTATGAGCTGAACTTAGGCTTTGTGCCGATCCGCAAGAAAGGCAAGCTGCCGTTCGACACCGTGGCCGAGGAGTACATGCTCGAATACGGCAGCGCGACGGTGGAAATCCACGCCGATGCCTGCAAGCCCGGAGATCGCGTCCTGTTGATCGACGACCTGATCGCCACCGGCGGCACCATGATGGCCGGCAAGCGCCTGCTTGAACGGCTGGGCGCGACGGTGGTAGAGGGCGCGGCGATTGTCGACCTGCCCGAATTGGGCGGCTCGCAACTGCTGATCGACGGCGGGCTGCCGCTCTTCACGGTCTGCCGCTTTGATGGGCACTGAGCAGGCACCCGCTGCCTTTGCGTGATGCGCCAGCCGCATAGGCTCATGTGACAAAAATATGACGTTCTACTGCCGCGCGCAGTAGCATGATCCTTTCCATTTCCCCTGCGCCCCGGGAGACGTCGATGCCCCACGTATTGCTGTTCCTGCTGACCTCGATTGCCATCACGGTGATGCCCGGGCCGGACAACCTGCAAGTGATCGCGCGCGGCGCAAGCCAGGGCCGTAAGGCGGGTTTGTCTGCGGCGGCGGGGTTCGCGTCGGGCTGCCTCTTTCATACGACGCTGGCGGCGCTCGGGCTGGCCGCAGTGCTGCAATCGTCCCCTGTGGCGTTCCAGGCGATCCGCTGGCTGGGTGCGGCGTATCTGATCTGGCTGGGCATCCAGGCCCTGCGCAGCAAGGGCAGCATCGGCGCGAATCATGCTGAAGCGCAGGCGGCCCCAGACCTCTGGCAGGTGTATCGCCAGAGCGTCTTTGCCAATTTGCTCAACCCGAAGGTGACGCTGTTCTTCGTGGTGTTCCTGCCGCAGTTCGTCGATGCGCAGGCCGGTCATGCTGCGTTGCAGATGTTGCTGCTGGGCGGCGTGTTCATGGCGCAGACCATCGTCGTGTTCAGCCTCTACGGTTGGTGCGCGGCCGCGCTGGGCGGCTGGATGCGCCGCACGCCGCGTGCCTCGCTGTGGCTCGACCGGGTGAGCGGCTGTATTTTCATCGGGCTGGGGCTGCGGGTTGCCCTGACCAAATAAGCAAGACTGCGCGGCATCAATGATCACCCTGCTTAAGCTGCTTTCCGGCGTCGCCCTGTTGGTATGGGGCACGCAAACCGTCAAGGTCGGCATGTTGCGCCTGTACGGCGCAGACTTGCGCCGCCTGTTGTCGCGCAGCGTATCGAACCGATTCTCTGCACTGCTGGCCGGCATTGGCGTGACATGCCTGGTGCAGAGCAGTAACGCCACGGCCACCATCGTCGGGGCGTTTGTTGCGCAAGGGCTGATGGGCGTGTCGTCGGCGCTGGCAATCCTGCTGGGTGCCAACGTGGGCACCGCCATCATGGCGCAGATATTTGCGCTGGACTTGTCGTGGCTGTCGCCGCTGCTGATCTTCTTTGGCGTGATCCTCCATCTGTCGCGCAAGGGCAGTGCGGTGGGGCACTTTGGGCGGGTGCTGATCGGCCTGGGCCTGATCATGATGGCGCTGGAGCTGATCTCGGTCGCGTCGAGCCCGATGGTGGAAGCCAATGCGCTGCGCGTGCTGCTGAGCTCCTTCTCGTCAGACACCGGCCTGAACATGCTGATTGGCGCAGTGCTCACGCTGCTGTGCTATTCGAGCCTGGCGGTGGTGCTGTTCTGCGCGACGCTGGCGACGTCCGCGGCGGTGTCGGTCAAGGTGGCGTTTGCGATTGTGCTGGGCGCCAATATCGGCAGTGCCGTGGCCGCATTGGCGACCACGCCGTCATCGAGCCAGGCCGCACGCCGCGCAACGCTCGGAAACTTGCTTTCGCGCATGCTGGGTGCCGCGCTGGCGCTGCCCTTTCTGGACAAGCTGGCGGAGTGGGCGCCGCACGCGGGCGTCGCACCACAGCACGTGGTCGTGGCGTTTCATGTGGTGTTCAACGTGGCGTTGGCGGTGCTGCTGATCGGCTTCACCGATACGATGGCGCGCCTGTGCGCGCGCATCCTGCCGGGCGGCGCGCATATCGACGATCTCGTTGCGCCGCGTTATCTCGATCCTTCGGCGCTGGCCACGCCAACGTTGGCGTTGGGCAATGCGGCGCGCGAGGTACTGCGCATCGGCGATCGCGTTGAGCACATGCTCGACAACACCCTGCGCGTGCTCAAGACCAACGACGTACGCCTGCTGCAAACCACCCGCGCCATCGACGACGAGGTGGATGCGCTTTACACCGCCATCAAGCTTTATCTCACGCAACTGAGCCACGAAGCGCTGGACGCGCGCGAGGGCAAACGCTGGGCCGACATCATCTCGCTCACCATCAACCTGGAGCACGCTGGCGACATTCTCGACCGGCTGCTGCAGGATGTGCGCGAGAAGAAGATCGCCCACAAGCTGGCCTTTTCCGAGGCCGGCATGGAAGAGCTGGAAGACATGCACGCACGCCTCGTCACGAACCTGAAGCTGGCGCTATCGGTGTTCCTGACGGGGGACCTGCGCAGCGCGCAGAAGCTGATGCTTGAGAAGGCGCACTTCCGCGATCTGGAGAAGCGCTACTCGCGCAGTCACCTCACGCGAGTGTCCGCCCAGACGGCCGAGAGCATCGAGACCAGCTCATTGCATCTGGACATCATCAGCGATTTCAAGCGGTTAAATTCGTTGTTCTGCGCGGCCGCGTATTCCGTGCTGGATGAAGCCGGGGCGCTGAACCGCAGCCGCATGAAAGACGCGGATGACGTGGAGACCGAGACGGCGCCAGCCGGCCACTGACGCCCGCATGCTAAAAAAAAGCGCAGCCGAAGCCGCGCTTTTTTGTTGCCGGATGACCGCGCTCACTTCCGCTTGAGCAGCGGCGCGAGGTATTTGCCGGTAAAGCTTGCCTTGCTCTTCGCCACATCCTCGGGAGTGCCCTTGGCGATGATCTGCCCACCGCCGGCACCGCCTTCGGGCCCGAGATCTAGCAGCCAGTCCGCCGTTTTGATCACGTCGAGGTTGTGCTCGATGATCACGATCGTATTGCCGTGATCGCGCAGCTTGTAAATGACCTTCAGCAGCAGCTCGATATCGTGGAAGTGCAGGCCGGTGGTCGGCTCATCCAGGATGTAGAGCGTGCGGCCTGTGTCTCGCTTCGATAGCTCCAGCGACAGCTTCACGCGCTGCGCCTCGCCGCCCGACAGCGTGGTCGCCGATTGCCCCAGCCGGATGTAGCCCAGGCCCACATCCAGCAGCGTCTGCAGCTTGCGGCGCACCACGGGCACCGGCGCGAAGAACTCGTGCGCCTGCTCCACCGTCATCTCCAGCACTTCGGTGATGTTCTTGCCCTTGTAGAGCACTTCCAGCGTTTCACGGTTGTAGCGCTTGCCGTGGCACACGTCGCATGGCACATACACGTCGGGCAGGAAGTGCATCTCGACCTTGAGCACGCCGTCGCCCTGGCACGCTTCACAGCGGCCGCCCTTGACGTTGAAGGAGAAGCGGCCGGGGTCATACCCGCGCTCCTTGGCCGACGGCACGCCGGCAAACAGCTCGCGGATCGGCGTGAACAGGCCCGTGTAGGTGGCCGGGTTCGAGCGGGGCGTGCGGCCAATCGGCGATTGGTCGACGTTGATGACCTTGTCGAAATGCTCCAGACCGTCGATGCGATCGTGCGCTGCGGGCTCCGGCGTCGAGCCGTACAGATGGCGTGCCACCGCGTGGTAAAGCGTGTCGTTGATCAGCGTCGACTTGCCCGAACCCGACACGCCCGTGATGCACGTCAGCAGCCCCACCGGAATGTCCGCCGACACATTCTTCAAGTTGTTGCCGCTGGCGTTGATGATGCGCAGCCAGCGCTCTTCATCGGGCGCCGTGCGCTGCTTGGGCACCTCGATGCGGCGCTTGCCCGACAAGTAGTCGCCCGTCAGTGACGCCGGCGATTGCTCGACTTGCTGGGGCGTGCCCTCCGCGATGATCTGGCCGCCGTGCACGCCAGCACCGGGGCCGATGTCGACCACGTAGTCCGACGCGCGGATCATGTCTTCATCGTGCTCCACCACCAGCACCGAGTTGCCGAGATCGCGCAGGTGCTTGAGCGTGCCGATCAGTCGATCGTTGTCGCGCTGGTGCAGGCCGATGGATGGCTCGTCCAGCACGTACATCACGCCGGTCAGGCCCGAGCCGATCTGCGACGCCAGCCGGATGCGCTGTGCCTCGCCGCCCGAGAGCGTATCGGCGCTGCGCTCCAGCGACAGGTAATCGAGCCCGACGTTGTTCAGGAAGTTCAGGCGCGCGGTGATCTCCTTGACGATCTTGTCGGCAATCTCGCGCTTGGCGCCGTGCATGTTCAGCGTCAGGAAATACGTAAGCGCATCGCGCAGCGGCCAGCCGTTGATCTCGTAGATGCCGCGTGCCTGCTCGGCTTCGCCAATCTTGACGAAGCGCGCTTCGCGGCGGAGGCGGGTGCCGTGGCACTCCGGGCACTGCTGGTTGTTCTGGTACTTGGCCAGCTCCTCGCGCACGGCGATGGAGTCGGTCTCTTTGTAGCGCCGCTCCAGGTTGGGGATGATCCCCTCGAACGCGTGCTCGCGCACCGTGGTCTTGCCGCGCTCGTTGATGTACGTGAACGGAATCTGTTGCGTGCCCGAGCCGTGCAACACGACCTGCTGGGTCTCAGGCGGCAGGTCTTCAAACGCGACATCGATGTCGACGTCGTAGAACGCCGCCAGGCTCTGCAGCATCTGGAAGTAAAACTGGTTGCGGCGGTCCCAGCCCTTGATCGCCCCCGAGGCCAGCGACAGGTTGGGGAAGGCCACCACGCGCTTCGGATCGAAGAACGTGATCTGGCCCAGCCCGTCGCAGTGAGGGCAGGCGCCCATCGGGTTGTTGAACGAGAACAGTCGCGGCTCCAGCTCCTGCAGCGAATACGAGCAGATCGGGCAGGCGAACTTGGAGCTGAAGCCGTGTTCCTTGCCCGTGTCCATTTCCAGCGCGATGGCGCGGCCGTCTGCCAGGCGCAGCGCAGTTTCGAACGACTCGGCCAGGCGCTGCTTGAGTTCGGGGTTGACCTTCACGCGGTCGACGACGACCTCGATCGAATGTTTGTCGTTCTTCTTGAGCTTGGGCAGGTTGTCGACTTCGTAGACTTTCGCTTCAGCTTCGTGCGCGGTACCGCCGCCCGAGCGGATGCGAAAGCGCACGAAACCCTGCGCCTGCATCGCTTCAAACAGGTCGACGTGCTCGCCCTTGCGATTGGCCACCACCGGCGCCAGGATCATCAGCTTGGTGTCCGCCGGCAGCGCCAGCACGGCATCCACCATTTGCGACACGCTTTGCGCTTCCAGCGGCTGTCCGTGGTCGGGGCAATAGGGCGTACCGGCGCGCGCATACAGCAGACGCAGGTAGTCGTGGATCTCGGTAACGGTGCCGACTGTGGAGCGTGGGTTGTGGCTGGTGGCCTTCTGCTCGATGGAAATGGCCGGCGACAGACCTTCGATCAGGTCAACGTCGGGTTTTTCCATCAGTTGCAGGAATTGCCGGGCATACGCCGACAGCGATTCCACGTAGCGCCGCTGCCCCTCCGCATACAGCGTGTCGAACGCGAGCGACGACTTGCCCGACCCCGAAAGCCCGGTGATCACGATCAACTGGTTGCGCGGCAGATCGAGGTTGATGTTCTTCAGGTTGTGGGTGCGGGCCCCACGAATCTTGATTTCGTCCATGTGCGGCTGAGTGCTGCTGAATGCGGCGTCGGAGTGCAGACCGCCTGCGGCAATCGGCGGGAGGCGTGGAAAAGGGTAAGCCTGCTAATATACCGAACTTCGGTTTTGCTGGTATCTGCTCCCAGATGGGGCAAGCCGTGAAACCGTTCAAGTGTCCTTGTCGCCGCTTTTTTCTGGTTTTCGCGGCGGTTTTCGCACCATGTCCTCCGCCTCCCCATCCATGACTTCCGCTTCCGGCCGCATGAACGGCCTTGAGCTGCGCGCGGCCGCTTCGCTGGCCGGCATCTTCGCGCTGCGCATGTTGGGTTTGTTCATGATCATGCCGGTCTTCGCGGTATTCGCGAAAACGCTGCCCGACGGCAACAACACCCAACTCGTCGCCTTCGCCATCGGCGTATATGGCCTCACGCAGGCGGCGCTCTATATCCCCTACGGCTGGCTGTCGGATCGCTTCGGACGCAAGCCCGTCATCGTCACAGGGCTCGTCATCTTTGCGGTGGGCAGTCTGGTCGCGGCGTTTTCGCACAGCGTCGCCGGCATCGCCGTGGGGCGTGCCATCCAGGGCGCGGGCGCGATCTCGTCGGCGGTGATCGCCTTCGTGGCCGATCTCACGCGCGAGGAGCATCGCACCAAGGCCATGGCCATGATCGGCGGCAGCATCGGCTTGTCGTTTGCCGTGGCCATCGTGAGTGCGCCAATCATCTTCCGCTGGGTCGGCATGCCAGGTATGTTCACGGCGATTGGCGTGCTGGCCATCGTCGCCATCGGCGTGGTGGTGTGGGTGGTGCCCAACCCGCCGCGGCCGCCCGAGCATGTGAAAGCGCCGTTCCGCGAAGTTTTGCGCAACCCTGAACTGCTGCGCCTGAACTTTGGCGTGTTCGCCCTGCATGCCACGCAGACGGCGTTGTTCGTCGTGCTGCCGCACATGCTGGAAGCCGCCGGCCTGCCTGTCGATTCGCACTGGAAGATCTACCTGCCGGTGATGGGCGTGTCGTTCGTGCTCATGGTGCCGGCCATCATTGCCGCTGAGAAGCGCGGCAAGATGAAGATCGTGCTGCTGTCGGCCGTGGCGCTGGTGATGGTGGCGCAAGTGGCTCTGGGCGAGGTCAATCCGACACTGAGCGCGCTGGCGATCGCTCTGCTGGTCTACTTCCTCGGTTTCAACGTGCTGGAAGCGTCGCAGCCGTCGCTGGTGTCGAAGTACGCGCCGGGCGTGCGCAAGGGCGCGGCCATGGGCGTGTACAACACGACGCAGGCGCTGGGCCTGTTTGCGGGCGGAGCTGGCGGCGGCTGGATTCTGCTGCACGCGGGGCAGCATGCTGTATTCCTAAGCTGCGCTGCGCTGGTTTTTGCCTGGCTTATAATTGCGAGCCCCATGCAGATGCCGGCGCTGCGCCGACACTAACCCGGGCCCACGGCGGCATCACTTCAATTACCTTCGGAAACTCATCATGGCGTCCGTCAACAAAGTCATCATCGTCGGCAATCTCGGCGCCGATCCTGAAACGCGTTACATGCCCAGCGGCGACGCTGT
>NZ_JBGLYZ010000044.1:0-37872 GCF_047304345.1 Ralstonia sp. Ralssp135 | reverse complement strand
ACGTCATCCGACACAGGCAGGCTCACCAAAAACCGCACCTACCTGAACGGCGCCATCGCAGCGCAGGCGTATCTCAAGCGCACGCGCATCGCCATGTGCACGCACGGCCAATGCCGCCCAGGCATGCTGCGCGAGCAGCTTCAACACCTGTCCGCGCACGCGTTCCCGCCGGCGTTCATCAAAGGCTTTGTGGACGCGATTGACGCGTACGTATCGATGTCGCTCGGGGGCCGCGATGTCGATCCGCAAACGTGGGACGTGTTAGCCGCCATAGAGCGGCGTGGCTACAGCCAATAAAAACAGATTGATGCATTCCCGTGACGGGCGGGAATGCTGAGGTCGGTCGAGCGTCAGCCTCAGCAGTCAGGCAAGCAAGCACGCAACGTTCGAGCGAGTCGGGCCGCTTCACCTGCATCGGTAACGTTGGCGAAGCCGATCACAAGACCGCGCGGCACATGTGGTGTCCGACCATTCGCGTACCAGATCGAAAGTGGCAGCACGGCGAGCCCCGCCTCACGCGCACGCGCGGCAACGGCAACATCGTCGACCGGCCCGTCTGCGCCTTCGGTGAAGTGCACCGCGAACTGGACGCCACCGGGCGGCAATTCGACGTGCAATCGCGGGCCGAACGCATGCTCCATCGCGTGCGCGATCAGCATGCGACGCTGCGCGTACAACGCACGCATGCGCTTTACATGGCGCGCGAAATGTCCCTCGTCCATGAAGTCCGCAACCGCTGCCTGCAACAGCGTTGGCGAGCCGGCGTTCATGCTGCATGCCACCCGCCCGACGCGCTCGATGGCGCGCTCCGGCACGACCGCATACGCGAGCCGCAAACCGGGAAACATCATCTTGCTGAACGTGCCGCAATAGATGACGTGATCGTGGCGATCCAGGCTCTTCAATGCCGGCAGTGGCCGGCCCTGATAACGGAACTCGCTGTCATAGTCGTCTTCAACAATCCAGCGCGACCCTTTCTCGGCCCAATCCAGCAACGCCATGCGTCTGGCGAGCGAAAGCGTGTGCCCCAGCGGGCTCTGATGAGACGGCGTGACCAATGCAAAGCGCGCTTGCGCGTCCAGCGCGATACCGCGTTCGACGTTGAGCCCTTCTTCATCCACCGGCACCGGCACCAGTTGGATGCCAGTTTCGGCAAGAAAGCTGCGCGCGAGCAGGTAGCCCGGGTCTTCGAACCATACGCGATCGTTCGGTTGCGCGAGACTGCGCAACACGAGTTCCAGCGTTGCGCGATAGCCGCCGGTGACGAACACCTGCTCCGGCAAGCAGGTGACGCCGCGTGCCAGCCCGAGATAGGTGGCGATGTGTTCGCGCAGCGGCCGGTAGCCAGCCGGGTCTGGGTACGCAAGCACGGCACGTTCGCCGCTGCGCGCGCGGCGCGATACGAGCCGATTCCATACCTTGCGCGGAAACGCGTCCAACGCGGGCAGGCCGGGTTGCAACGGCCGCGGCTCGCCGCTCATTGCGACGGCGATTGTCAATGGGCGCGCGGGGGTTTGCGGTATCCGATCTGATGTGTCCGAGGTCTTGTGTTCCCGCCTTTTCCCAGCGCCACGCTTGCTGCCTGCGGCTTCAGGCGCTTCCCGGCTCGACGAACGCACGACCGACGCCGGCAGCGACGGCGACACAAACGTGCCTGCCGCCCCGCGCATCTGCAGGTAGCCCTCATCCACAAGGATCGTGTAGGCCAGCTCGACGGTGCCGCGCGCGGTGTTCAGTTGTGCCGCCAGGCCCCGCAGTGCAGGCACCCGATCGCCGGGGCGCAGATGCCCGGCCGCGATCGCTGTTCTGAAACGCTCACAAATCTGCTGATAGATCGGCAATGCCTCTTGCCGGTCGATTTCGATGGTCAGCGCGGGTGTGGGAGCGGTCATGGCGGCCTCGTCTGCAAGAGAGGTGGAAACGACTTGGACTAGTCATTTCGACAATTCTTGGCCCTTATTTATAGGGCGTGATTGTTCCACACTGGGTCTCAAGCGATGCGACGACAGCGACATGTTCGGACGGCGCCGCGCCCCCCCAGCGCCTCGGGCGTTCACTGAGTCTCATACGGAGAAGTTGCCATGAAGATTGTCGTAATCGGTGGTTCGGGCCTGATCGGCTCGCGTGTTGTCACGCTGCTCGGCGACGCAGGTCATGAGGTGCTTGCCGCCTCGCCGCGCAACGGCGTGAATTCGGTCACAGGCGAGGGCCTGAGCAACGCACTGACAGATGCAGATGTGGTCGTGGACGTGACGAACGCGCCGTCGTGGGAGCCGCAAGCGGTGCTCGACTTCTTCCGCAGCTCGGCGCGCAATCTTGGCAAGGCAGAAGTTGCCGCAGGCGTGCGCCATCACGTTGCGCTGTCCATCGTTGGTACTGATCGCATGGCCAACAACGGCTATTTCACGGCCAAAGTTGCGCAGGAAGAGGCGATCGAGGCGGCCGGTGTGCCGTACACGATTGTGCGTGCGACGCAGTTCATGGAGTTCATCGGGGGCATTGCCGACTTCAGCACGGTCGCAGGCACGGTGCGCGTCGGCGACGGTTTGTTTCAGCCGATCGCGGCAGACGATATTGCAGCCATCCTTGCGCAGGTGGCAGTCGCCGCGCCACTGAACGGCACGGTCGACATTGCCGGACCGGACCGCGCCCCCTTCGCACAGATCATCGCGCGTTATCTGAAGGCGGTCGGCGATACACGCCCGGTCGTGACGGATCCCGACGCGCGGTACTACGGCGGCCTGGTCGAGGAACTGTCGCTCGTGCCGGTCGGCGAGGCTCGAATTGGCCGCATCGGTCTCGATCAGTGGCTTGGCACGCAGGCAAAAGACCGTTGATCAGCGGCTGACATATCCCACGCCACAAGCCCAGGGCCGCGAATCGCGCCGCTGCAGGGCACTACCACTCGGCCATCTCATCAGGAGCGCATCATGACGCAACGCCTCAATTACTTTCAGCAATCCCCGGAACTGAGCAAGAAGCTCGTGGAGCTCAACACGCTGCTTCAGAAAACGACCATCGAGACGCACATCCGCGAGCTTGTCGAGCTGCGCGTGTCGCAAATCAATGGTTGCGCCTTCTGCGTCGACATGCACGTCAAGATGGCGAAGATCCACGGCGAGCGTGAACTGCGCCTGTACCACGTGGCGATCTGGCGGGAGTCGACGCTGTTCTCGCCGCGCGAGCGCGCCGCGCTGGCATGGGCTGAAGTGCTGACCCACATTCCCGCCTTGGGCGTGTCAGACGAGATCTACGACAGCGTGCGGGCGCAGTACTCCGAAAAGGAGCTGGCCGATCTGACGTTCCTGGTGGGCGCGATCAACAGCTGGAACCGCCTGAACGTGGCGTTCCGCATGGTGCCCGGTTCGTCCGACAAAGCATTCGGCCTGGACAAGGCCCACCTGGAGTAATGCCATGAAAAATCCAGTGTTCTTCGCTGCAGCTGTGGTGTGTTCGTGCCTGCTGATGGCGCAGTTGGTCAAGGCTGCGCCGGAAGCAAGCGTGACGCCGTTGCGCTCGGAATCGTTGCCCGAGTTCCCGGGCAAGGAGGCCGAGATGATCGTGGTGGACTATCCGCCGGGCGCGGTCGACCCCGTGCATCGTCATGACGCGCACGCCTTTGTCTATGTGCTCGAAGGCAGCATCGTCATGAGTTTGAACGGCGGCAAGGAGGTCACCCTCAAGGCTGGCGATACGTTTCACGAAGGCCCCAACGACATCCATACCGTCGGGCGCAACGCAAGTGCCACGCAGCCGGCCAAGTTTGTGGTGTTCCTGATCAAGCAGAAGGGCGCGCCGATCCTGACACCCGTGAAGTAGCGCTGTCGTCCACGCGGGGATTGGCGATCGAGGTGTCGGTTGTGGTGTTGCCCTGATGACAAATCGAATGGAGCGCGAATCTTGCGCTATCTCAACGGATGAGCAGAACAGCCGCCTAGCATGGAAGGGACGGCGTGCGTGACAAACGCATGGCGCTCATCCATCGCTTGCGTCAGTCCCCAGAGGCAAGGTGGAAGCGGGTTGTTAACGGAGATTGTCATGCGAGGCTGGCTTATCCCAATCATGCTTGCGGCGACGCTGAGCGGCTGCGCATCCACCGAGTCCGTCAAGGCGTCGCAGGAAGAAAGTGTGCATCGCGTCTACGCGGCACCCTACAACTCGGTCTACGCTGCCACGCTTGCTGCCGCGAAAGCACAGAAGCTCGAACTCGTGGAAAGTGATCCGGCGGCAGGGCGCATTGTTGTCTCGCACGGAATTTCCCTGTGGAGCTGGGGCGAACGCATTGCGATATGGCTGCACCAGCTGAACGAGTCGAGCACGGACGTAGCGATCGTGAGCAAGCCGATCCTCGCGCCGCTCAACTTTCCGCCGGACTGGACATCGAAGCTGTTCGAGCAGATCGCGACTGAGCTAAAAGCTCCGGCAACCTAGTAAGGTTGCGGGCCACCATCGTTCCGGCACCGGTCGGAAGCGGGGCCGCTCTGCCGCATAAGTTCGCAGGGCTTTCTACGGTCGCGCTTGTAAAACCTCGGCGTTTGCGCCCATCTCCGGCAACGGGCGATGCGCAATCTCTTCGGCTTCTGCGTGGCTCAACCCAAGCATGCGCAGCAGCGCCGAGGCCGCCCGCTCCGGAAGATCGCTTTCATTGAGGGTGAGGTCTTTCAGCAGCGTGGCTGCCGGCTCCGACTGCGCGTCGATCTGCACGCCCACAGCCACGGCGGCCAGCACGGTGCCGCCAACGGAAATCAGGCTCATCAGTGGATCGGGCGCGTCAAACCGACCTGCCGCAACGCCACGCCCGATGTCGCGAAGCAGCCGCTGGCCAAGCCCACGGCTGAGGATGCGAGGTGAGAATCCTTCGCGAATCAGGAACTGTCCCCACACCGGCTCCCGTCGCGCGCGCAGCAGCGTGTGCCGCACGGATACTGCGATCACTTCGGCCGGGTCGGCAAGACCCTCGGCAATCCGATCCAGCGTGTCCGCAAACTCCTCGAACACCCAGTCCGTCAGCGCCAGGTAGATCGCCTCCTTCGATTCGAAGTGGTTGTAGAACGAGCCAAAGCCGACATCCGCAGCCTCGGTGATCTCGTTGATCGCCACGCCCTCCATTCCCTTCTCGGCCATCAGCTTGAGCGCCGCCTCTAACAGGCGCGACCGTGTCTCGCGTTTGCGACGCGCGCCACGCGGCTCCTTTTCTTCAACAGCGGTGGCCGCCGGCGTGGCGGCTGCGGCCGCTGTGGCGGATTTAGCGGCCTTGGCGGCGCGCGCGGTGGGAGTGCGGGGCATGGGATCCAGTCGATGAAGCGGCGTTAGAGTTTAACCTGATCAAAGTTGACAAAGTTATCAGTTATGATTTGAATATCGAAAACGCCCGCTCAATGGGCGATACAAGAACAGGAGTTCGCGTGGAGACAGCTGCACAAGAGGCGCAAGAAGCGCTTCCGTTCGCGCCCCAGTGCGCCCCCGCCACCGATTTGCCTTCTGCGGTCGATGTGCTGGTAGTGGGTTTTGGCCCCGTGGGTGCCATGGCTGCAAACCTGCTGGCCAGATACGGCGTACGGGTGTTGGTCGTGGAGAAATCCACGGAGATCTTCATGGCGCCTCGCGCCATTGCGCTGGATAACGAGGCGCTGCGCATCCTGCAGTTGGCCGGAATTGGCGAGCGCGAGCTCGACACCATTGCGATCCCGTTTGTGCGCATGCGCTCGCCGGTGTTTGGCGAATTCGCGCGCGTGAATACGCTCGGCGGCGCAGACGGCCATCCGAAGCTCGTCACGTTCTACCAGCCCGATCTGGAGCGCAGCCTGCGGCGCCAGCTCGAGCAGTGCGACGGCGTACACATCGCGCTGGGCGCGGAGTTTATGGGGCTGGAAGCCGCCGAAGACCACGTGGTGGCTTCAGTCGCAGTGGCCGGCGGACAGACGCATCGCGTGCGTGCGCGCTACGTCATCGGGGCAGACGGTGCCAGCTCCGTGGTGCGCGGGTTGATCGGACAGGCCTTCAAGGGAAAGACGTTTGCCGAGGACTGGCTCATCGTCGACGCGCGCAATGTGCCGCGCCCCATCGACCACGTTGAGTTCCTCTGCAACCATCGCCGCCCGACGCCTCACATGACGGCCCCGGGCGGGCGGGAGCGCTGGGAGTTCATGCTGAGCCCCGGTGAAACGCGCGCTGAAATGGAATCGGACGAACGCATCCGCACTTTGCTCAAGCCCTGGTGCAACGTCGACGACATCGCCATCGAGCGCAAAGCCGTCTATCGCTTCCACGCGCGTGTGGTCGATACCTTCAGCAAGGGGCGCGTCTTCCTTGCCGGAGACGCCGCGCACATCACGCCGCCTTTCGTCGGACAAGGGTTGGTTGCCGGCCTGCGCGATGTGGCCAATCTCTGCTGGAAGCTGGCATGGGTCGTCCAGGGCAGGGCAGCGCCGGGCATCCTGGATTCGTACGACCGCGAGCGCCGCCCGCATGCGAAGGCGATGATCAATCTCGCCAAGTTCATGGGCAAGCTGGTGATGCCGCGCAACGCCGGCGTTGCGTTGATCACGCACGGGCTGATGCGCCTTGTGCGTCTGGTTCCCCCGCTGCGTACCCAGCTCGAAGAACTCGGCATCAAGCCGAAGAACGCATTCGCACGGGGTCTGTTCGTGCAGGGAAAGGGCGGATCGCGCTTGCGCCGTGGCGCCGTGCTGGCCCAAGGCTGGGTGCGCGGCTGCGATGGCGCGACTCAACTGAGCGACGACGTGTTTGGCACCGGACTAGCGTTGATCGGCTTTGGCCATGACGCCAGCACACACCTGGATGCCGACACCGCCAAGGCGTTTGCAGCGGCGGGAGGCAAGGTGGTCCAGATCACGCATCGGGGCCAGCGCCTGCATGTGGCGCAAGGCGAGCACTGGGAAGACCTTGAAGGTGTTTTCCTGCCGCGCTCCGTGCCCTTTGGCTGGGCAGCCGTCATCCGCCCCGATCGCACCATCGTCCATGACGGCCCGGCAAAGGACGCCGTCCGCCTTGTCCGAGAAAGCCTCGCATTGCTCGGCGCATCTGCCGGGCAGGTGTCTTCCCTGGCTCCCGTCGCACGCGCCGCTTGAGGTCTCACCATGAAACTCACGACAGCCCAACCTGCCCGCCACCCGAACCCAACCACCAAGGCGCTCGAACTGGCCTACCTGATCTTCGAGCGGCCTGACCTGACCAAGGCAGAGCAATTCCTCACCGACTTCGGCCTGCACACCGTGGCGCGCGATGGCGAGCGATTGTTCATGCGCGGCACCAGTGCCGCCCCGTTCTGCTACGTGGTCAACAAGGCAGATACAGACCGCTTTGTCGGATTCGGCTTGCGCGTTGCCGACAGCAAAGACCTGGAAGCGCTCGCCCGCCTGCCGGGCGCATCGGGCGTGGAGCCGATCACTGCGCCGGGCGGGGGACTGTGCGTGCGCCTGCATGACCCGTCCGGCTTTCGTGTTGAGGCCGTGTGGGGCCAGGCGCCCAGCGGCACGCTGCCGCATCGCGCCGCCATGACGCTCAATACGACCGATAGCATTGTCCGTGTGAATGACACGCAGCGCGTTCAGGCCGCGCCGCAGGAGGTGATCCGCCTGGGCCACGTCGTGCTGGAAGTGGCCGACTACCAGGCTACGAGCGCCTGGTACACGCAGCACTTCGGCTTCATTCCAAGCGATGTGCAGGTGCTGCCCGATGGCTCGCCGGCGGTGGCATTCATGCGGCTAGACCTGGGCGCTACGCCTGCCGATCACCACACGCTGGCGCTCGCCCAGGGCTTTGCGCCGGTCTACAGCCACAGCGCCTTTGAAGTGATCGACGCCGATGCCATCGGCATGGGGCAACGCATTCTGCGCGAGCGCGGCTGGAAACATGCGTGGGGCATCGGCCGGCACATCCTGGGCAGCCAGATTTTCGATTACTGGCAAGACCCCTGGGGCGACAAGCACGAGCACTACTGCGACGGCGATATGTTCACCGCCGACCAGCCGACCGGCATCCACGCCGTGAGCCGCGAAGCGATGTCGCAATGGGGCCCGGTCATGCCGCGCAGCTTTACGAAACCCAAGCTGTCCCTATCCAAGCTCGTTGCACTGCTGAAGAACCTGCGGAACAGCCCCGACCTTACGGTCGGCAAGCTGCGCACGCTGGCCAAGCTCTTCGCGTAACCCCGCCTCATTTACCGACAGCCCCGATACGCCATGGCATTGAATGTTCTGCATTACCGACACCAGGGTCGTGCCCAGTGGGGAGTGATCCGCGCCGGCATGATCACGCCCGTCCCGGGCGAGTTTCCGACCACCTCCGTCTTTCTCCAGTCCAACACGGCGGAGGCGCTGACCGGATTGGCCGGCCCCGCCATCAAGGTGTCGGAGGTTGAGATCCTCTCGCCGGTCACGCGCAACCAGCAGTTCGTTTGCCTGGGTGCGAACTATCGGCAGCACATGATCGAGTCGGGCATGAACCCCGACGCAAAGCACTTCAACATGGTGTTCACCAAGGCACCGGGCTGCATTGTTTCGGCCACATCGGATCTTGTGCGGCCACGCCACGTGCAGTTTCTCGACTACGAGATCGAGCTTGGCCTCGTCATGAAACGCGAGGTAACAACGCGCCAGCCGGTAACGGACGCCAACCTGCACGAGTACGTAGCCGGCATCGTCATCGTGAACGACTACTCGGCGCGCGACATCCAGATTCCGCAGATGCAGTTCTACAAGGGCAAGAGCTATCGCACGTTTGGCCCGGTAGGCCCGTATCTGTGTCTGCTGCAGCCGCGCGACTTTGGCCGGCTGCGCGACCTGCAACTCAGGCTGACCGTCAACGGCGTGACGCGGCAGAGCGATTGCACCGCCAACCTGGTTCACGGCCCCGCAGAAACCTTGACCGAGTTGTCGGGCGTTCATGATCTGCACACCGGCGACCTGATCGCCACGGGCACACCCGCCGGCTGCGCGCTGAGCGTTCCATCACCCGCCAAGCAGCGCATTGCCGCGCTGTTGCCGGACGCCACCAAGTGGCGGATGTTCATGAAGGTGCAGGCTGCGCGGCCGCAGTATCTGAAGCCCGGCGACATCGTCGAATCGCGCATCTTCAGTGCGGACAGCGAGATCGACCTGGGCACGCAGCGCAACCGCGTCGTGGAAGACGCAGCATGAACGGCATTGCAAACCAGAGCGACATCCTCGCCATTGAAGCGAGGGGAATGCCAGCGGATCTGCCAACCAGCACGTACGAGATGATCCGGCGCGGCGCGGCCATCAACCCGTCGGCCCCAGCGCTGTCGTTCTTCTTGCGCGCGGCAGATCACCGCAAGCCCCAGACGTGGACGTATCGCGAGCTTGTGCGAGACATCACGCGCACGGCCAACCTGTTGACGCGGCTCGGCATTCGCCGGGATGAGGTGGTCGCCTACGTGCTGCCGAATCTGCCGGAAACGCATTTCGTGATTTGGGGCGGAGAGGCAGCGGGCACGGTCTGCGCCATCAATCCGCTGCTCGAAGGGCCTGCCATTGCCGATCTGCTAAAGGCGGCCGGCGCGCGCGTGCTGGTCACGCTGGCGCCGTTTCCCGGAACCGATCTGTGGCCCAAAGTGCAGCGCATTCTGGGTGAAGTGGCATCGCTCGAGCATCTGGTGCTCGTCAATCTGGCTGATCGCGTGCGCGGGCCTAAGGGCTGGATGGCGCGGCTCGTGCAGCGCCAGGAATGCACACGGCTGCACGGCCGGGACGGTGTTCGCGCCGCCGTGCCCAGACATATCCACCTACACGATTTCGGCAGGGCAATGGCGCGTGAATCTGGCGCAACGCTCGCGTATCCGCGCGTGTTCAAAGCAGGGGACACGTCTTCGTATTTCTGCACAGGCGGCACCACCGGCCTGCCCAAGATTGCCATGCGCAGCCATGGCAATGAAGTGGCCAATGCGTGGGCGGCCGGGCAGTTTCTCGGTAACAGCGTTGGGCCCGGCAAGACGATCTTCTGCGGGTTGCCGTTGTTTCATGTGAACGCGGTGCTGGCAACCGGGCTTCTGCCGTTTTCCAAGGGTGCGCACGTGGTGCTCGGCACCCCGCAGGGGTATCGCGGCGAGGGTGTTGTCGCGCGCTTCTGGGAAATCGTCGAGCGCCACCGCATCAACTTCTTCAGCGCCGTGCCGACCCTGTATGCGGCGTTGCTGGATGTGCCCGTGGGCGAGCGCGACATCAGCTCGTTGGAATACGGCCTGTGCGGCGCGGCACCCATGCCCGTCGAAGTCTTCCGCACGTTCCAGCAGCGCACCGGCGTCAAGATTCTGGAGGGCTACGGCCTGACGGAAGGCACCTGCGTGAGCAGCGTCAACCCACCGCTGGGCGACCGGCGGCTCGGCTCCATTGGCCTGCGTGTGCCGGGCCAGCTCATGAAGGCCGTGGTGCTTGGTGAAGACGGCCGGTATGTGCGCGATTGCGTTACGGACGAACCTGGGGTCCTGGTCATCTCGGGACCAAACGTCTTTGGCGGCTACGTGCAGCCCGAGCACAACAAGGGCTTGTGGATCGACCTGGGCGATGACCGAGCGTGGCTCAACACAGGCGATCTCGGCCGCATGGATCGGGATGGCTATTTCTGGCTGACCGGCAGAAAGAAGGAACTCATCATTCGCGGTGGCCACAACATCGATCCGGCCACCATTGAAGAGCCGCTGCACCGGCACCCGGCTGTTCAGATTGCGGCGGCCATCGGCCGGCCAGATATGCATGCGGGCGAACTGCCGGTGGCATACGTCCAACTCAAGCCTGGCGCCACGGCCAGCCACGAAGAGCTTGCGAACTTCGTGCGCGAAGCCATCCTTGAGCGCGCTGCGCAGCCAAAGCAGATTCATATCGTGGATGCCATGCCGCTCACAGCGGTGGGCAAGATCTTCAAGCCCGCGCTCAAGCGCATGGAAACCGCCGATGCCTTGCACTGCGCGTTGCGCGAGGCAGGTATCGAGGGTGTGCGCCTCGTGCTGGATGAGGACAAGACCACCGGCATCCTGGTACGTGCCGGCCTGCGTGATCCCGCAATGCACGATGGTGTAGCGGCGGTCCTTGGCCGATTCCCGTTTTCGTTTTCCATCTCGCCAGACGGAGGCGCGCCTCCCTAGTCCGTCACGCCCCAGCTTGCCCTAGCCAATACAACGATTCCAAAACAGGAGACACACGATGGCGCACTTCAACCTGCGCGTTGCCCCCGCTCGTTCTTTTTTTGCCGTGGCGGCTGCCATTGCAATGGCAGCCCCCTTGGCACATGCGCAATCAAACGAAGACCCGCCCAGCAGCGATGCCAGCTTCTTTGACCGATACATACGCGGGCGCAACGTGCTCTCGGTTGGGGTCATTCATATTCATCCCACGGATTCGTCAACGCCGCTGTCTACCTCAACCAGCGCGCTTGGTCTGGGTAGCTATGAGTCGCCCGGCACCAGTGCCAAGACGGGCAGCTCCACCACGCTGTCGCTCACGCAGACATATTTCATCAACGACAACTGGGCCGTTACGGCGGTCGGGGGCATCCCACCCACCACGAATATCTACGGTCGTGGCAAGGTCGTCGCGCCCGTGCCGGGGCTTGGGAACCTCACGCTCATCGATCTGGGTCTGCCCAAGAACAACCCCGTTGCATCTGCCCGTGCGTGGAACCCGGCGCTCATTGGGCAGTACTACTTCGGAACCGCACAGAGCAAGCTGCGCCCGTTCATCGGTGCGGGCGTCAGCTACAACTTCTTCACCCAACTACGCCTGAACTCGAATTTCGTCAGCGCCATGCAGAACCTCGGCCAAGTCCTTCAGTTGGGCATGGGCCAGATCCCCACCGGCCCCGCCAAGGTCTCGGCTGCGACCTCCAGTTCGTGGGCGCCGGTTGCCAACATTGGCGCTTCGTACGAGTTTGCCAAGAACTGGACGCTAGTCGGCACCGTCGCCTATCTGCCGCTCAAAACCACATCGACCATCACGCTGCGCAGCCAGGAAGGCCAGGTGCTGGCCGTCAACAAGACGGTAATCAACGTGAAGCCGGTCGTCTTCAGCCTGAACGTTGGATACCGGTTCTAGCAGATCGAGAAACCAAGGGTGAGCGAACTGATGAACCCGGTGAGGCCCAACGCCGCTCGTGCCTGGGCATCCGCGGCGGGGCGGAGCGCGAGGCTCAGACCGTGGAGTTCGAGTGTTGAAGAGTGAAGCTCGACCCTCAGACAGTGGAGTACGACCCTCAAACAGTGAGATTCCAGTGTTTGAGGCTGAAAACGCGACCCTCAGACAGTGACGTTTCAGTGTTTGACCCTGACGTTCGACTCTTTGAGGGTGGCGCTTGAGTGTCTGAGGGTGGAGCTTGAGTGTCTGAGGGTGAAGCTCCAGTGTTTTAGGGTGAAGCTCCAGTGTCGGAGGGTGAAGCTTCAGTGTTTGAGGGTGGAACGTGAGATTCAGCCCGGTGCCCAGGGCGAATCAACAATCCAACTTTTGCCGCCGCCCCCATCGCTATAATCCACCCCGCTGCCGCACCAACGGCAGCCGGGCGTAGCAACCCGTACAGCAATCCTTAGAGAGACTGTCGTGCAAGCGACGGTCCGCTTCCGTTCGCTTGTGTTTTTCATGGCGGGCCGGGCGGGGAGACCTTCGGGTCTGCCGGTCGTTCTCTAAGGGCCGGTTTGCTACCCCCGCCGTCAGGCCCGCCACCCCGTGTCGCAACGAGATGGCGAGCTTCCGATGCAACTTAGAGAGGCCGACATGCCATCTGTCAAAAGCGGGCACCGCCCCGCGTCGTATCCATCTCCGCCAACATCGCGACCCCACCGCCCACGTCATCCGACACAGGCAGGCTCACCAAAAACCGTACCTATCTGAACGGCGCCATCGCAGCGCAGGCGTATCTCAAGCGCACACGCACCGCCATGTGCACACACGGCCAATGCCGCCCGGGCATGCTGCGCGAGCAGCTTCAACATCTGTCCGCGCACGCATTTCCGCCGGCGTTCATCAAAGGCTTTGTGGATGCGATTGATGCGTACGTATCAATGTCGCTCGGGGGCCGCGACGTCGATCCGCAAACGTGGGACGTGTTAGCCGCCATAGAGCGGCGGGGCTACGGCCAATAAACAGATTGACGCATTCCCGTGACGGGCGGGAATGCTGAGGCAAGCAGGGCGGAATGACCGCGCAGGCGCTCTCCTTACTGAGTGACTCCAGCATCGGCAGCTGCTTAGGTCTCAACGCGCACGACCTCGGGGTGAAGTTCCCTTCGTCGCTCGGCCTTTGCCACATCGCATCCGGAACCCATCGATAGGAAATCCATGCAAGCGAGCCATCCTTGATCGGGCCACTGAAATGGCTTCCGGGGTATCGCTTAAGAATCCGTTAAGAAGAATCCGTGAGCATCAAGGCATTCCTCAGCGTGAGAGGCCGTGATGCCAACCCCCAAATTTCTTCCTGCTGCCCGCCTGCATTCGGTCTTGGCGTTGGCACTAGCCGTTGCCGCTCCCCTGGCAAATGCGCAAGCGCCCGCGCAACTGCTCGACCACTATCGAGCGCAGGCCGGAACCCCCTCCGACCCGTCCCGCGGGCAGCAGCTTTTTACATCCAAGCACGGTCGTGAATGGAGCTGTGCTTCTTGCCATGGCAACCCGCCAACGCAAACCGGCCGGCATGCCGCAACCGGCAAGTCGATCGCGCCGCTGGCTCCGGCATTCAACCCAGAGCGTTTTACCGATGTCGCCAAGACCGAGAAATGGTTCCGGCGCAACTGCAACGACGTGGTCGGGCGTGAGTGCACGGCAGCCGAAAAAGCAGACGTCCTGAGTTGGCTGATGACTCTCGGCAAGTAGGGCCGTTCAGCACGCCACGCAATTCCTGACCTGATTCGGAGCATCCCAATGTCTGGACATTTCATCGTTACAAGCCGAACTGCACGCGCTTGCCTGGCAATCGCTGGCTTGGCGCTGTCGTTTCTCGCTGCCGCTGAAGAGGGGGCTGGCGTGCGCACTGCACCGCTGCTGCCCAAGTACCGCCAGGAATGCGCGTCCTGCCACATTGCGTATCCGCCGGGCATGCTACCTGCCAGCTCGTGGCAGCGCATTGTGGGCAACCTGCAGCACCACTATGGGACGGATGCGTCGTTGGACCCCGCCACCGTCAAGCAGCTTGATCAATGGCTCACGGCCAACGCGGCGGATCGCTCGAGGTCGATGCCCCCGCCGCCCGAGGACCGTATCACCCGCTCGGCGTGGTTTGCACGCACCCACGACGAAGTGCCCGCTGCGGTGTGGCGGCGTCCCTCCATCAAGAGCGCCTCGAACTGCGCCGCCTGCCATACCAAGGCGGATCAGGGCAATTTCAATGAACACGATGTCCGCATTCCACGCTGAAGCCATGAAACCCGATTCCATCACCCGCCGCATCCTGGTTTGGGATGCACCGACCCGTCTGTTCCACTGGCTGCTGGCGCTGAGTTTCCTTGGTGCCTACCTGACTGCGGAAAGTGAGCAGTGGCGCCTTGTCCACATCACATTCGGCTACACGATGGCTGCGCTGGTCGGCTTTCGGCTGGTGTGGGGCATGGTGGGTACGCGATACGCCAGGTTCTCCAACTTCATACGGTCCCCCGCCGCCACACTCCGCTATTTGACCAGCATCATGCGGGGGCAGCCGGAGCACCATATTGGCCACAACCCCGCTGGGGCGCTTGCTATCATCGCCTTGCTGCTGATGGCGTGCGGCCTGGCAGGAACGGGCTGGGCCACCTACAACGATGTCGGCGGTGACTGGCTCGGCGAACTGCACGAGGGTATCGCCAACGCAATGCTTGCACTGGTGGGCATTCATGTTCTCGCCGTCTTCGCCAGCAGTTGGCTGCACCGAGAGAATCTGATTGGCGCGATGATCAGCGGACGCAAGACGGGCTTGCCGAATGAGGGCATCCGTCGCGCGTGGTGGAGCCTCGCGGGGCTGATGCTGGTGGCGGTGCTGGGCTTCTGGTGGGCGCAATGGCAGTCCGCGCCGCCGGCCGGGGCCACTGACCGACCCTCAGCATCCGCGCAGCAACACGGTGCCGCCAGAGACGACTATTGATCCAAACCGGTATCGAGCGGAGACCTGATCCGTGCGCATCCTGCTTGTCGAAGATGATTCCCTGCTTGGAGACGGCATTCGGGCCGGCCTGCAGCAGCAGGGCTTCCTGGTCGATTGGGTGCGCGACGGTGAGGCGGCGTGGCGAGAGTTGCGCACGGATGCCTACGTCGCCGCGATACTCGATCTTGGGTTGCCCCGCATGGACGGCGTGGACGTGCTGCGAAAGGTGCGCGCCGCAGGCATCGCGGTCCCCATCCTGGTGCTGACCGCGCGAGACGCGATACCGGATCGCGTTCGCGGTCTCGATCTCGGCGCCGATGACTACATTGTCAAGCCCATCGATTTGCATGAACTCAGTGCGAGACTGCGCGCGCTGGTGCGCCGCGCGCATGGCCATCCCACGGAGCAGTTGCGCGCGCGCGGCATTGTGCTTGAGCCGGCGTCACGCACGGTCTTCTGCAACGGCAGCGCGGTTGCCCTGTCCACGCGGGAATTCGACCTGCTGCACGCCTTGATGCTGAACGCAGGGCGCGTGCTGTCACGCGAGCAGCTCGAGCAGTGCCTTTATACCTGGGGGCAGGAAGTCGGAAGCAACGCAGTGGAGGTGCACATCCATCATCTGCGCGCCAAACTCGGCAGCGACCTCATCCTGACCGTGCGCGGAGTCGGCTATATGCTGCCGCGTGACAACGCAGAAGCGCCATGACGCGGCCGCGCTCGCTCCATGGTCGGCTGCTGCTACTGGTGCTCGGCGCCGTCGCCGGCCTGTGGATCGTCACCGCATTGATCACGTGGTACGACGCCCAGGACGAGATTGATCAACTGCTGGACAGCCATCTGGCGCAAGCCGGCGCGCTATTGGCCATGCAGCACGCGCAGGCCTTCGACGATGACGATGAGTCGAGCCACGACCTGCCGCTCCAGTATCGCCACGCGCCCAAGGTTGCCTTTCAAGTGTTTCACGAAGGGAAGCTGGGCATCCACTCAGCCAACGCGCCAGACCAGCCGATGGTGAAATCGGGCGAGCACACGGCGTCCGGATTCGCGACGGTGCGAATCGGGGGCAATACCTGGCGTGTCTTTGCAGCGCAGGGTGTGCACAAGGACGTCCAGGTCTACGTTGGCGAGCGCATCGACTCGCGCACCGCAATCCTGACAGCGATACTGCGCAACATGCTGTGGCCGATGGCGTTGGCATTGCCGTTACTCGCCTTGGCCGTCTGGTGGGCGGTCAAGCGTGGCATGCTGCCGCTGCGCAAATTGGGCAACGCGCTTGCTGAGCGCGACCCGCGAGCGCTGGATCCGGTCCGGATGCCCCATGCGCCGGATGAGATGATGCCCATGCTCGACGCGCTCAACGCGCTCTTTGTGCGCATTCAGGCCATGATCGATGCCGAGCGCCGCTTTACGGCAGACGCAGCCCACGAGTTACGCACACCGCTTGCCGCGATCAAGGCACAGGCCCAGGTGGCAATGGCCGCCGAAGACGACGCCATGCGTCGCCATGCCTTGCTCGGAACACTGGAAGGGTGCGACCGTGCGGCCCATCTGGTTGACCAATTACTGCTGCTCTCGCGCCTGGACGCCAACGCCGGCGTATCGATAGAGCCGATTGACCTTGGCGCACTGGCAAGGCAAGTCATGGCAGACATTGCGCCAATGGCCATCGGCAAGCGACAGCACATCGAATTGGAGAGCCCTGAGTGTTGCATGGTCACCGGTAACAGGGCCTTGCTTGCCTCACTTGCGCGCAACCTGATCGATAACGCCATACGTTACAGCCCCGACGAGGCACACATCGTCGTGACGGTAGCGAACCGAAGCGGACGTGCCGCGCTCTGCGTGGAAGACAGCGGCCCCGGGCTTCCGCCTTCCGAACAGGACCGACTTGGCGAGCGTTTTTTTCGTGTTGTCGGAACAGAACAGAGTGGCAGCGGCCTCGGATGGTCAATTGTGCGCCGGATCGCGGCAGTTCACGGTGCAAGCGTTACGGTGGGCCGCTCGTCGGGTCTCGGTGGATTGCGCGTCGACGTCATCTGGCCAGGGCTGGAGCCCAGCGTGTCCGCGATCCACCAATAGGTCATGCGCGACTTCATCCTTTCATGGAAACCATGAAGAATACGAGCCACCAGCGCGGATCGAAGCGCGTCTATATGTGGAAGGTCGCACCGGTCTATCTCATGTTTAATCGGTTGACCCGGGGGCTGCGCAATTGACCGAATGCTACTGCTCAACCTGAACCCCATCCCCACGCTCACTGCCCAGATAACCCATGCAACAGACAAAAGAAATCGATCTTGAGATCGCTGCCGATTCTGACGACAGCGTGGTCAAGCAGGCCGCCGCCCGGCGCAGCACCCTTGTGAGCGTGGCGGTCAACCTTGGGCTGACGGTCGCGCAGGTGGCCGCTGGCGTGCTGGCTGGTTCGCAGGCGCTGATTGCCGACGCCATCCACTCCTTGTCCGACCTGATCGCGGACTTTGTGGTGCTGTTTGCCAGCCACCATAGCCGGAAGGGGCCGGATCAGACTCACCACTACGGTCATCAACGCTTCGAGAATGCCGCTTCGCTCGTGCTCGGTCTGCTCCTGCTGGCGGTGGGTGTGGGCATGCTCTGGAACGCGGTGGTTAAGCTGGAGCACGTCGAGGCGATCCAGCCGGTGCGGCTGATTGGTCTATGGGTCGCGCTGGGCGCCCTGGCCGCCAAAGAGCTGCTGTTCCGCTACATGCTGGCGGTGGCCGAAAGGGTGCGTTCGAGCATGCTGGTCGCCAACGCCTGGCATGCGCGTTCGGATGCCGCATCGTCGCTGGTGGTGGCGCTTGGCATTGTGGGCAACGTGCTGGGGTATCGCCTGCTCGACCCCGTGGCGGCGCTTATCGTGGGCCTGATGGTGACCCGCATGGGGTGGCAGTTCGGCCGGGAGGCCCTGCACGACCTGATGGATCGCGCCGTCGATGAGGAGACTGTGGAGGCGATCCACCAAGCCATGCGTGCAACGCCTGGGGTGCTTGGCGTACACGACGTCAAGACACGCCGCATGGGCGACATGATCCTGGTGGACGCTCACCTTGAAGTCGATGCCCGCGCCAGCGTGCGCGAGGGCCATAACATCGCACTGGAGGCTCGCCGCCGCGTGATGGAACGCAGCGACGTGCTCAATTTGATGACCCACGTGGATCCAGTGGATGTGCCGGTTTAATCGCAACCGGCTCCTGTTTTTTTTGGGCTTACGACAAGCCCTCCCGACCTGGGGTAACGGACTACCACCGGGAGAGTTCGAACAACGCCATTCCGAACGGCTCTCGGGTGTTGCCTCAGACCAGAACGTGACGCACCTCAAGAAAGAAGCGCTGAATCTCTTGTTCGATTTTCGGATCGATCATTTCGTCCGGCCGCTTTCCGTTCGGGCAGGCAAGCCTTGGAGTCGAACCAAACAAGCGACAAATCAACGGGCGCTCCAAATACACGCTGCATCCCTTGGCATCAAGATGAGGGCAACTTAGGTTTGCCAGCGCAGTGTCGCGCTCGGCATCGCTCTTAACGGGAAGCCTGGACATCTCCTCCGTTGAGGTTGTCACGGGTCCACAACAATCGTGACATCCCGGAACGCACTCGAATGTGGGAATTCGTGAGCGAAGAAATCTGATTTTTTGGCTATGCATCGGTGTAGCTAGGCGTGGCTGAGCACAAGGTTGTCGTCCATCGTGGACACGATCCCCGGCATATGCGAATGGGCGTGGTCACTTCCGTGGCAAGGGCTTTCAGCTCTGGTCGATTTGGCGTCCGCCGGCGCGCTGCCAGCTCGCCTGCTCTTGCCAGAATTCGAGGTCCGACGCGAGCCGTTTGCTTTGCTTCAGGCGGCGCGCAGCCAAGCGCAAGTTCAGAGCGTGCTCCATCTCCAGCGTGCGCGCTCGCGTGAGCAGCGTGTCCAGCGCCGGAAGTTTCCACGACCCCTTCCAAGCGAACAACGTGTAGTTGCAGCTGTCCTCGGACGTCGAAACGGAGAACGACTCGCCGAATACCGAGTGCAACTCCTCAAGGTAGAACGGGATATCGCGATCGCTCTCCAGGAAGTTGGCAACCAGTACGCCATCGTCGGCAAGGCGCGCGTAACAGGCAGCGTAAAAGTCTGCAGTCCCCAGTTGCGCCGCCATGCCATGCGCCAGAAATCCGTCGACCAGAATCACATCGGGGCGTGCATCCTGTCCTTTGACATACTCGGCACCGTCCGCGCAGATCACTTCGAAGCGGTCGTCGTCGCGGGGAATGTGGAACGTATCGCGCAAAGCGATTACAGCAGGGTCGATCTCGATTGCCACCACCTTGGTATTGGGAAGATGGTGGTAACAGTACTTGGCCAACGAGCCGCCGCCCAAGCCGATCATGGAGATCCGGGCAGGCGCCGGCTGCAGGAGCAGAAAGCTCATCATCGTTCGGGTATAGCCGAGCACCAACTTGTTTGGGTCGCGCCTTGACATGAGGCTCTGTACCCCATGCACGTCAAAATGGAGCGACAGTTCGTGCGCAGTTTCCAGCAGCGTTGGCGTCCCGTCGTTAGGGGCTTCGGCGAGAAACTTCACATAGGCGTCAAGGGAGCCGTAGGACATATCAATTGCCGATCTTGATCAAGCGTTCGTATGAATGAGTCAGGCGCTCAGCAGCGCTGCAATGACTTTCACTGCGGCGGCGTCATCCCGACCAACGGCCTGGATCATGACCTTGGCGCCCGCGCGGGCGGGGAGCCGCATGACCTCCATGACATTCTTGGCGTTCGCCGTGCGCTCGTTGCAGACGAGCAGGATGTCGCAATCGAACTGGCTGGCGGCATGTACCAGCCGCGCAGATCCACTGCCTTGCAGACCAACGCGGCAGGTCATCTCGATCGTCGCTTCTACCACTGCATCCTCAAAAAACGGTGAATTCCAAACAGGCTCGCGGTCGCCTGGCTGCACCGCGAATTGGGGGCGGAGCACCTAGCGCGCGTCTCAGGCTGTGCTTTGGTGCATGGTTGTATATAATGATAATGACATTATCATACAATGATACTCCACATGGAATCCAAGACCGCGCGTCTCACCGTGTTGATCGATCCGGTGAAGAAGAAGTCCTTCGAGAAGTTGTGCGCGGCGCAAGATCAGACGCCGTCGCAAGTGGTGCGACAGTTGATTCGCGACTACCTGGAGCAGCACGGCGTCAGCTATGCGACCCGCCCCAAAGTCGGGACGGCCACCCTGACTCAAAAACGCAATCCGTAGTCTCTGAGCCCCTCACGGCGGATCGCGTCGGATTGCACTGACGCGTTGCCTGTGTCCTGGGGGGGGCGGATACGTTGACGCCAGCGCGACGGCAAACCATGCGGCCACGGCCTTGGCGCACGCCTGTGCTTGACCTTTGACCGACGCGCTGGGCAATACGACCCAGCAGTACTACGACATCGACGGTTACTGCTGCCGGATCGTCTATCCGGACGACACCGAAGAGTGGTTCTTCCGCAACCAGGCCAAGCACGTGACACGCCACGTGTTCTCGGACGGTGCAATAGAGTCCTTTACGTGGGATGCGGCGGGTCACCTCACCTCGCAAACGCAGCAGGACGGACGCACGACGACTACGTGTGGGATCGCCGAGGCAACATGACCGACCTGCAACTGGCTCGCTCAATGTCATCGCACTCAACGAGACGCGGTTGGATTTTCAGGCAACCCGCGTGCGCCGGCCCAACCTCAGCCGCCGCAAGCGAGGAGGGCAAAGGCAACTACCAGTAGGAAGCGAGACCAGACGGCAAAGAAGACGCCAACAAAGGCCACGGGTAACTTTGGGCTATCCGGGTATTGGCTTACGCAACTCAGAATTCCTGCACAGCACTGAAGTCGGCCATGGAAACTGCGCGAATCTTCCGCCTTCATTGGTCAGTATCAATGCGTTCCCCGAGAGCTCTGTTCGAACGGGGGTTAAGGGAACGGGGCTGTTTCCAGCTTGTGGCTGAGAACAACCCTGTTCATATAGCGTCTCGATGGTGTCAACGCTGAAATGCAGGGGTATCTTTTGCTGCGCGCCACTGGCACGGGGCGGGCTGAATTGATTTGCTAAGGACTCACGCTGTCATCGATGGCCAGCACCTCGATTTCCACGGCGACTCCGAAAACCAGCTTGGCCTCTACCAGGCTCCGTGCGGGGTAAGCGCCCTCTTGAAAGTAGAGCGTGTAGATTTGATTGAACGCTGCAAAGTTCGCGAGATCGCTCAGCCAGACCGTGGTCTTGACGACGCGACGCAGAGAACTTCCCAGGCCTTCAAGCGTGGTAGAAATCCTTTGCAGGACTGCGTGTGTCTGTTCTTCGATCGTTCCACAATGCGGCTTGTTATCGGCGTCAAAGGGAATTTGTCCGGACAGCAGCAAGAAGCCGCCGGCACGTACCGCCGCCGAGAAAGGTAGGCCAGGAGAGGCAGACAGGTAAGCAGGTGAGGTCGTCATCGGAGTGGATTGAATTGAGGTGAGGAGAAGAAACGGTCAGGCATGCATCTAGCGCCGGCCCAGAAGCCGATAGCGATCCCAGCGATAAGGCGATAGATCCAACACGGGCTGTCGTCTGCTGATGAGGTCGGCTACGGTGCGTGCTGAGCCGCAAGCCATCGTCCAGCCCATCGCGCCATGCCCGCAGTTCAGCCAGAGGTTGGCATGGCGGGTTGCTCCAAGGAACGGCAGGTTGTCGGGAGTCATGGGGCGATAACCGACCCACCGGCTGGGTTGCGCGTGCTTCAGACGCGTGCAGATCGTCGCGGCAAAGGCTTCCAGGGCTGCAAGACGTTGGGCGACGCGTTTTGGACTAGGTTCGCCGATGTCCGCGAAACCCGTGAATCGAACTGCTTCAGGGGCAAACGATGCCCAAGCAATCTTGTGGGGAATGGAAACGGCGCCCACGCGTGGCGAGGCATCGCGGACACCCGTGTAGGAAATCGAGTAACCCGTGACGGGATAGATCGGCAGGTCGTATCCCAACGGCTCCAGCAGTCGGCGCGATGCCAGGCCGGTTGCGATTACAACGGCGTCCGTCTGTATGCAATCACGTTCTGTCTCGACACCGACGATGCAATCGCCGCGTGTCTTCAACGCGCGTACCGTTTCGGAAAATCGCACCTCTGCACCAAGACGAACTGCCTCTGCCAATGCTGCGTGGGCGTAGCGTGCAGCATCGCCTGTCCCGTCAGTTGGACAGTAGAGTGCGTGTACAAACTGCTCCGACGCAGTACGGAGCATGGGTTCAATGTCTGCCAATCGAGTGGTGTTGACTCTCTCAAATGGCTCACCGGCCGCGGCGAGAAGCCCTGCATCGTGTGGGCCGGGATGCGCTTCATTGCCGTACAGATACAGGATGCCAGCCTGCCGGCCGCCATACGCCTCTGGCGGCACCAGTGGATCGCCAAACTGCATGTCGCGAGAGTACGCAGCGAGCGCTAGTGCAGCTCGGGAGTTGGACAGCCACTGATCTAGCGTTGCTTCGCGAGCGAACAGCAACGCCCATCGCAGGAGCGCCGGCTTCCACGGGGCGCAGATCCCCAAACCTTCGTTAGACCGAAACAATGAACGCAGGGCGACTTGGATGATTCCGGGCTCAGCCCAACTGAAGCTGTGTCCAGGTGAAATGAGGCCCGCGTTGGCGAAACTCGCACCTGTTGCGGCTGCATCTGCGCGCTCGATGAGTTGTACGCGATGACCTTCGCGTGCAAGGGTCAACGCGGTGACGGTGCCCGAGATTCCGGCACCCACGACGACAATGTTCATGAGTCTGGCTGCCCGACGTATTTGACGGTATTCAACGTGTTACGAGGCGTGGCCTCTTCAAGGCCTCAGATTTGAAAATGCCCCGTTCGCGGGCTTATGCCTCGAAAGGGTTCGATACGCGGGGCCAATAGTTGAGATCGCGACGCCGATAGTTCAGATCGGCGAAGCTCGGTGTGACGGCCCCTGGCGCTGCGATATGGAAGATCGCCTTGGCGCGCGGGGCGAACTCGGCTTGAAAGTGCTGGGTTGATTTCACGACAACCAGCCGCTTGCTTTCAAAATCGATCCCCAGACCCGTGAACGCGTCGACGCCAACCACTTGGTTGCGTACCGAGGCCAGAACGATATCGACACCATTGGCGGCCTCGAGCCAAACGGCTCGCCCAAATGGAATGGTCAATCCCGAGATGCTTTGCGTATGTTGGTCGGTCAGCGCCCGCACCGTCACGCGAAGGTCCAGCGGATCGGCCGAGGCTACGCCACATTTGCCACCCAAGCGCAGATCGAAGGTTGCACCCACGCCGGCGTCGTGACAGATCTGGATCGCACCGAGATCCCAGAAGCACCCGATGGCGACGTTTGCGATCTGTCGCTCGATAATCCGGCGCAGGATGACCGTGTTGTCTCCTGGCGCCCCACCGCCTGGATTGTCGGCAACGTCGCCGATCACGACGGGGCCGCCGCCGACCTCGAGGGCGCGGTCCAGCCCGGTATCGACGTCGAGCCATGCAGGCCGCGTGGCTTCGCGCAGGGCCCAGAATTCGTGGCCAAGCTGCGTGGCCAGGGCCGTTGCATCGGCGAGGTTGTTGTCGGTCACCACCCAAAACTTTGCGCCGGCCTCCGGAACATCGCCCCATGGGAACCCATGCCCGAGCGACACGGACAACACGCCGTCCCGTCCTTCAAGTGATTTCATGCGCCGCACGAACGTCGCCATGGGCTCACTCGTGGTGTGCCAGGCCCCAACCATGCGGCAGTCGTACACACCTGTCGTGGGGCGGATCTTGCCCGCCGCGGTGTCGAGCAGCAGTTGATACGCTTCACGCAAACGATCGATGGGGTCGGTGTGCGGATACTCCTTGTAGGCGATCAGGATGTCTGCCGAGCGCCGCATGCGCTCCGTGAAATGGCAGTGCGGATCGAGTGTGGCGGCAATCGGCACTTCGGGGCCGACAATGGCTCGCACTCGAGATAGCAGATCGCCTTCACAGTCGTCGTATCCCTCGGCCACCATCGCGCCGTGCAGCACCAGGAGCACGCCGCCAAGCGGCTGCGCTGCTTCGATCTTGCCTAGGATCTCGTCCCGCAGCGATTCATAGACCGCGCGAATCGTGGGGCCCGATGGTTGCGCCTCTGCGCAAATGCCCTCGACGATCTCATGCCCGTCGCGTTCCGCAAGCCGCCGCACTTCGGCAAGGGCGAACCCCATGCCTTGCGGGGCTCGCTGGCTTGCGTCGCCGTGGAAGATGCCCGATTCCTGAAAGCCGCCCCAGCCAGTGGGGCAGGGCGCGAACGTATTCGTTTCGGTCGCAAGCTGAGCGGTGAATAGTTTCATCGTGAATCCTACGAGAGGGCGTGGAAATCGAAACCTCACTGTAGGCACACGCTGTTGCTAGTTTGTGAGCACTCTGTATCGCGCTCGAAACGAGAGCGCGGCCGCACGCAACACGGCGGCCGCGCGGGCTACCGTCGCGGCAGTCTCACCGTCGCTACCAGTCCTCCGGCCGGATCATTGCGCAGCTCAAGCGATCCGTTGTGCCGCTTGACGATGTCGCTCGCGATGGCCAGTCCCAGGCCCGTGCCGCCAGTGTCCTTGTTGCGCGAGCTTTCAAGCCGGTAGAACGGCTCAAGCACGCGTGACAACTGCGCTTCGGGGATACCCGGGCCACGATCGGCGACATCAATGCAGATGAACGAGGGTCCGTCAGTCAGATGAATATGCGCCTCCTCTCCGTATCGGATGGCGTTGGCCACCAGATTCGTCAGGCATCGCTTCAAACCAAGCGGTTGCGCCATCACCGCGCGTATCTCGCCGCTGACGTTGACACGCTGCCCGCGTTCGGCTGCATCCTCCGCAATCGCATCCACCAGAGCGTCGATATCGACAGGGCTGAAGGCTTCAACGACTTCAGCGTTTCGCAAGAACGACAACGTGGCGTCCAGCAATTGCGTCATCTCGTCGATGTCGCTTTGGAGTCTGTCATTCAACTCCCGATCTTCCAGCGTGCGAAGGCGCAGCCGCATACGCGTCAAAGGGGTGCGCAAATCATGCGAGACAGCGGCAAGGAATCGGTTTCGCTCACTCATCTGGCGCCGTATCGCCGCTTGCATCGAGTTGAAAACCTGTGCCGCCTGCCGCGCTTCGATCGGGCCGGCTTCCTGGACGGGCGATGCGTCGATGTTGTTCGCCAATTCGGCAGCCCCTTGGGCCAGTGAACGAAACGGTGCCGCGAGCATGCGCGCGCCGATCCAGGACGAGATCAATAGCGGCACCAGTTGGATCAGCACGGCCAGAAATAGCTGTAGCGGAACGCTCATGCCGGGAGGCGCCCTGAACACTGCGGCGCTGTAGAACCACCACAAGACGAGACCTGCGCAGGCCTGCGTCATTAGCACCATCGCCAGCATCACAAACAGCAAACGATAGAACGCGGAATCAAATGATGGCTTGGGCATATGCGTCCTGGGTACGTCGAATACGAATAGAAATCAGCATAGTGGGATTATCGTGCGCGACTGTATCGACTTTGTTTGTATTCCGTTTCAACGTTGAAACAATGCATGCTGAGGACGCCGCCTCGCCCCCCCCGCTTGTTTCAAGCGCGATACAAAGTACACACGAAACAGAAATGCCATGCACTTACCGTTGCCGATGAGTTGCGAAGTGAAACAGGGCTTTGAACACCGCAATCAGAAAGCGGAAAACTCGGAGGAGACGACAGTGAAAATGAACGATCGAAGGGCGCGTAGAGCGGATGCAACCGCGCCGCAGTTTCGTCAGGGTGGGCGATGCGTGACGTGGTTTGCTGGCCCAGTGCTTGGCTTGGCTTCGCTGTACGCGCACGCCCAAACGGTGAAGCCATCACAAGACATGGTGCAAGTTGCGGCCCCGGATGCAGCGCCTGGCGGGAGGCCTGCAAGCGCGCCGGCCCCGGCTGAGAAGAGTGCCCAGGGAGCCGAGACTTCCGTGTCGCAAGGTAAGGAAGGCGCCACCCTCAACACGGTGGTGGTGACCGCAACGCGCCGCCGGGAGCCAGCGCGTGAAGTGCCGATGCAGATCAACGTGGTCTCGGCAGAAGAGCTGCAGAAAGGCGGCGCAAAGACCATGTCCGACTTCCTGTCGTCGGAACCCGGTGTGGACCTGAACACGGCGGGTGGCAGCGGCTCTGGGCAAATCAGCATGCGCGGCGTGACGACAGGTGAGCAGACCGGGCCGACCGTCGGTGTGTACGTCGACGACGTGGCATTTGGCGGCAGCACGGTGTTCTCCCAGGGTGCAACGTTCGCGCTCGACATGAGCCTGCTGGACCTCAATCACATCGAAATTCTGCGGGGTCCTCAAGGAACGCTGTACGGTGCGGGTGCGATGGGCGGATTGCTCAAGTACGTTACCAACGAGCCGGATTCCGGCGAATTTTCGGGCCAGGCGTCTGCAGGCCTTTCCGTCACCAAGCATGGCGGCGTGAATAACTCAGCCAACGCCGTGTTGAATCTTCCGTTGAAGACCGATGTGGCGGCGGCACGGATTTCGATGTTCAGCCAACACGACGCGGGCTATGTCGATGCCGTAGGGCCACAGGCGGGTTCACGTATTGACCGCGGCGATACCTATGGCGCGCGCGCGTCGTTTCTTCTGACGCCCACGAATCAGTTGACGCTGCGCCTGACCGCATTGACGCAGAACATCAACCGCAATGCACCGAACTACGTCGCCTATGGCAAAAATGGGCAACCCGTGGACGGCGATCTGACAACGCGGCTCTTTACGACGGAGCCCTTTCATCAGAACGTCCAACTCTATTCCGCCGGGGTTGAGTACGAGTTCGGCTGGGCACGCGCGAATTCGATCACGTCATACCAGTCGATGCGATCTGATGCGCCGCAAGACTTGTCGGTGGTGTACGTTCCGTTGCTCAATGGCATCGGGCTCAACGTGAGTTCCGTTGCCGCAAAGAACATGGCGACGACGAATAAGTTCACGCAGGAATTTCGTCTGACCTCGCCAGGTAACCGGACGCTGGAATGGCTTGCGGGTGTGTTCTACACGCGCGAGCGCAGTGACGCGAGCCAAGGGCTCATTACAACGCTGCCCGACGGAACCGTCGGCCCCAATTTGTCCGCGCTTGAGGCCCCGAGCACCTACAGCGAGTACGCGGCCTACGGGGATCTGACTTATCACCTGACCCCGCGCCTGTCGTTGACAGGCGGCCTCCGCGTGGCACACAACACCCAGGAGTACCAGCAGACCACGTTTGGCGCGCTCGCGGGGCCCACGCAGACCATCACCGCCCCCTCATCGGATACCAGCAAGACGTACATGCTTACAGCGAACTATGCGCTGACGAAAGACAGCAACGTCTACCTGCGCGCTGCCAGCGGGTATCGCCCTGGCGGACCGAATGCGCTGCTGGTTGATCCTGTCACGGGCCTGCCTTCGTCTGGGAATCCTACGTTCCGCCCCGACACGCTGTGGACCTACGAGGCCGGCTATAAGGCCGATCTCCTGGACAAGCGCATGTCGGTTGCGATGACGGTGTACGACATCGAGTGGAAGAACATCCAGCAGTTCGGCGCTGTCAATGGCGTCAACCAAGTGCTCAATGCCGGTGATGCAAGGATTCGAGGGTTGGAGCTCGCCAGCGCGTTCCGTCCGAATCGCCACTGGAATCTTGGTTTGAGCGTGTCCCTCATCGACGCGAAGCTGACCACGGGCAATGTCAACACGGGCACCAACGCGGGCGATCCGCTTCCAAACTCGGCACGGGTTGCCGCCACTCTATCGGCCAACTACCTGTTTGCGGTGAACGGGTATCCAGCCTACGCAGGTGTTAGTCAACGGTTTGTCGGCAGTCGCCATGCCGGCTTTGGAAACAATACAGGCCGCCCAGACTATCCCCTGCCGGGCTATGCCATGACGGATCTGCAGGCAGGACTCGACTTCAAGAAGTTCAGCCTCGCTTTCTACGTTCGCAACCTGTTCGACCGCCGTGCATTGCTTGCGGCAGGTACGTCCCTGGTTCCGATGGGTGGCCCTGCGCTGGTCAGCGTGGCACAGCCTCGCACGATCGGTGCAACGCTGACGGTTCCCTTCTAACGCACATCACTCGGCATGACACACGATCCAATGGATATCAGGAAGCAACTCGACGCGCTGCTGGAGCCCTACAACAAGGCGGACCAGCCGGGCCTCGTGGTCGGCGTCGCGTTGCGAGGGGATGCGCTTTACCGGCGCGGCTTCGGGCTGGCCAGCATTGAGCACGGCACCATCAACACGCCCGCAACGCGCATGCGGATCGGCTCGACGAGCAAGCACTTCACGTGTCTCGCGGCGCTGCTGCTGGCAGAAGAGGGCAAACTGGATATCGACGCGGGCATCCGGACATACATCCCGCAGTTGCCGGCCCTCGCTGGCGATCCCACGTTACGACAGTTGATGACGCACACCGGCGGCTACCGTTGCTACCTCGACCTGTGGGTGTTGACGCAGGGCGTGGTGACCATGCCTCGGGGCGCGGCGTTGGCGGCGGAGGTCCGCCAACGCGACGTCAATTTCCGCCCTGGGGAGCGGATGATTTACTGCAACGGCGGCTACCACCTGCTGTCGCTCGCCATTGAGCGCGTCAGCGGCATGCCGTTCGAGACCTTCCTGTCGGAACGCATCTTCCGTGTGATGGGCATGGTCGATACCGAGGCCGTTGCCGACGATATGCAGATTCGGCCGCGCATGGCCACCCAGCACGTACCCGACGGAAAGGGCGGTTTTATTCGCGGCCTGTTCCCTTCGTTGGAAGTGCGGGGCGAAGGCGGCATCGTGTCCACCATCGATGACATGCTGCGCTGGGCGGGGCATTTGCGCGCGCCGAACAAGCTCGGCACCCAGGAAGTGTGGCGGCAGATGCTGACCAAACCGCGCTATTCCAGTGGGGCCGAGGGTGTGTATGCGCTTGGACTGATGCGCACCCCGCATCGCAATGTTGAACTGCTGCACCATGCCGGCGGCGTATTCGGCGGGTCATGCCAGATGTTGACCGTTGTGGCGCATGCGCTTGACGTGGTGATTCTTACCAACGGTGCGCCTGTGGACCCGATTGCACTCGCGACGCAGATTGTCGACGTCGTCCTGGGTGACGAGGTACTCGGCGCACCGCGCGCCGAGCCACTGACCACCCGCGGCAATGAAACGCTGCTGGGCCGATACTTCTCGCGCGCCGATCGAGCGTACTGTGAGGTTGTCGATCGGGATGGGCACCTTGCTGCCGTCATACATAACCAGAAGCACCTGGCGCTACCGTTAATTGAGACGTCGGACGGTTTGCGCATCGAGGACGGTACGGGTGGCGCGCTGATGATTCGGCCCGGCGAGACGTCGGCCGGCCGCGTGACGGCCATCGAGTTCATCGACTGCGGCCATGCATCGCTACTGGAACGGCTGCCAGATGAGGCGCCACCTGTCTCCGACGCCTTCGTCGGCATGGAGGGCGCTTACTTTAGCGGTGATGCAGCTGGGCATGCTGGACTGACGCTCTCGGACGGCGCTGTATCGATGCGGCTGGAGGGCCCAATGGGTGGCGTCAACTACCGGCTTGTCCCCGTTAGCGAAGACGTCTTCACGTTTGAACCGGCGGACGCGCAAGGTTTCTCCGCCGGTGTGCTGACCGTAGGTCGTGTGAACGGGCGTGTTTCCCGTTTCTGGCTGGATACCTCGCGCACACGTGGCCTCGCTTTCTCGCGGGAGATATGAGAACAGGCGGAGCGGCAACGGTGCCGCTCCGTTTTTTACGTCAACCGTTGTGTTTCAGAGGCAGGGTTTCGGGTATCGTGACCAACTGCTAACGGCCCGCGTGAATGTGACACGTCGGCTCCGTTGGGTATCAATGCGGAAGCCGGGCGTCACCGGCTGGGATGGGTCTTGCGATAGCGTAACGATGCCATCGATGAAAGCCAGTGGGGCAATGGGAGCCATGCCAAAGACGCGATCCGCGATAGGCGTCAGTCGGTAATCACACCCTCCAGCTGAGCCTTGCATACGGAGTATCAAAGTACTGTGGTCCGCCGGATCGTGTTCGATGACGGCGCGGGCGTTGGCATCGTGGCTCTCGTAGATGCCACACACGGCAGCGGCGATCTCGGCCGTCATCGGGGGGGCTTCAGCAACGCGTTCGAATGTCTCGGCATGACCGCAATGGGCGATCCGGAGATGGTCGATGTCATCGGGCGCGTTGTGCATACCCCAGTGCACGGAGAAGGAACCGTCAGAGCCGGCTTCAATGGCGACATCGTTGGTGGGGCTTCCTTCGATCGGGTAAAGCGGCAGGGGCTTCCCCGCGCAGAGCCAACCACCCAGCGTCAATGCGCCGTCGCGGTTCTCCAGTGCATACACCGCATTGCTCTCCAATGAGCGATAGCGGCCAAGCCGCGCAGCATGTGCCGATGCACGCGCTGGTATCGGCGGTCCGTCGCCGCTCAAGACATCGGCGAGCACGATATCGACGATGCGATGGGCAAGATCGATTGGGGTGTCGACCGCGCCGTTGCTGAGGAGCACCACATCCAGCCCGTGTGTGGCGGAGAACAGCATATGGCTGGTGCCCCCGATGACACCGCCCGAATGATGGGTGAGCTCGACGCCGCGATAGTTGGTTTGCTTGAGGCCCAGGGCGTAGTTGCTGCGCTGTCCGCTGGAAAAGACAGGCATCTCCAACATCTGCGCCCACGTTGCATCGGTGCCGATGATTTTTTCACCATGCATGTGCGCAGTCCATCGCAGCATGTCATCGACCGTCGAAACGATGCCGCCTTCACCCAGGATCTCTCTTGAGGGAAAAATGCCGCGCAGATACCCGCCTTCGCCATCCGGCACATGAAAGCTGGCGATGCCCGGCACCACGGCCATGTCGTTGTCGATGGAAGCCGTCTGGTGCATGCCGATCGGAGTAAAGATCCTCGCATCCAGGAATGCACCAAACGGCATGCCGCTGGCGCGCTCAATGGCGAGCGACAACAAGTGATAGCCCCCGTTCGAATACATCATGCGCTCGCCTGGGCGGAAATTCTCGTCGCGCTGGCGGATCTGTGCGGCGAGCGTTGCGCCACGCGGCGGGATGGCCAAGCCTTGCGTCAGCAAGGCCAGATCGAGCGCGCATCGTTGCCCGCCGCGGTGGGACATCAACTGACGCAGTGTCGGCGCACCGCCGGCACGCGAGAGCTCAGGAATATAGGTTCCGATGCCGGCGTCCGCATCGAGAAGGCCCTCCTCGCAGAGCAGCAGTGCAGCCAGGCAGGTGAAGTGCTTGCTGACTGAGCCGATACGCAGGCGCGTGGCGGTCGTCAGCGCGCGCGCGTGCTCAAGACTCGCCATGCCGAATGCCTTGCGGTAGAGCAGTTCACCATGCTGCGCGATGCCGACAACCACGCCCGGACCATCGCTGCACGCGTAGGGGCGAAACAGCGCCGATAGCGCCTCGTACATGCATTCTCTCGATGGGCTTGTCATGGGGTTGTATCGTCGTCAATGCGAGTGAACAGCAAATTGCGAGTGCGCCAGGTGTCGAGCCGGAAACACGAGGTGTTCCCACTGTCGTCGCGTGAGAGGCGCATTGCGCCATACGCCATGCTGCTGGGGTCGTGCGGCGTGAAGGCAAGCATGTCGTTCGATTTGGGGTCGAGACGGTAGAGGGCGGTGCCGTGTCTGCCTTGGACAGACATCGCCAGTGCATTGCTTTCCTGCTTGATGATCGCAAGCGCACCGGCATCCAGGCTGACGTAACGCCCGACCAATCCGTTGGCCGCGCCGGCTGCATGGGGCGCCGCATTGGCGAGGCGGTCCAGCGTCTGGCTTTGCCCGCACTGCGTCATGTCGAGACGCGTTCCGTCGCTGTGGAGTTTTAGATAAAGCGCACCCTCGGGGCCGTCATCCAGCGCCAGTGTCCTCGGCCTGTTGGGCACCAACTTGAGCGGCAGCGGGTGAATGACGAGGTTGTGGTGAATGAGATGCAGCGTGCCATCGCGGTCGACAATTTCGCAGTAGGCGCCCGTTTCGCATGAGTGGTACGTCCCCAACCACGCAGGATATTCAACGGACGTTGCGGGGCGACTTTCCACTGTGGTGAGATGCGCCTCAAGAACGATGTCGATCACGCGCTTGGATAACGCGATCGGATTGATCGTGTCCGCGTTCGTCATGATCACGATGTCGAGGGCGTGCTCAGGCACCGTCAACATCTGGCAGGCACCGCCGATCGATCCACCGGAGTGGTGCAGCATCGAGACGCCGCGATAGCGTGTCTGCATGAGGCCGAGCGAGTAAGTGCCGATCTCTCCGTCGTAAAAACGGACCGGGGTCAGCATTTCACGCCACGTGGCAGCGGAGCCAATGCGCTTCTCGCTGCGCAGGTGTGCGATCCAGCGCAGCATGTCATCCACCGTCGATACGATGGCACCCTCGCCCAGGCAGCGCCATCCTGGCAGTAGCCCGCGCTCCCAGCCGCCCGTGGCGTCCCGTACATGCAATGTCGCCATGCCAGGCAGGATCTGCATATCGTGGGGCGCCGCAATGGTGTCGATCATGCCCATCGGGCCAAAGAGGTGTTCCGCCAGAAACGCCTCGAACGACATGCCGCTGATGCGTTCAATCACGATCGACAGCATCTGATAGCCGCCGTTGGTGTACATGGCGCGCTCGCCCGCAGGGAAGTTGTGCTCGGACTGCCGTGCCTGCATCGCCAATGCAGCACCGGCGGGAACCATGCTCAATCCCTGTGTGAGCATGAAGAGATCAAGAAAGCACCGCTCCCCCCCGGAATGGTTCATGAACTGGCGAAGCGTGGGGTCGCTGTTCCGCGCGGGAAGCTCTGGGAGGTAGCGGCGCGCCGGCGCATCAATGTCGAGCTTGCCGGCCTCGACGAGCAGCATGGCGGCCAAGCAAGCGAAATGCTTGGTGACGGACCCGATGCGCATGCGGGTGCATGGCGTATTGGCGACGCTGTGCTCCAAGCTGGCCATGCCAAAGCCACGGCGATAGCGCAACGCGTCACCGTGCGCTATGCCCACGACCAGGCCCGGTGTGTCACTGCGCTGATACGGCGCAAAGAGAGCGTCGAGCCTTGCGGCGAGTGAAGAATTCATTGGCTGCACGGTGGACGTTACGGGAGCATGGCGTTGGCAATGGCGGACCCCCAGGCATCTTCTGGGCACAGCAAGTGGCCGTCCGAGTACTGGGTGCCAACCGCACGATCCCTGGTGAGAAACAACGGTCCATCGAGGTCGATGCGATCGCACAACTGCCCGAGGACGAAAGCGGGCGCGATGGCCAATGACGTCCCAGGCATGCATCCGACCATGACGGAGAGGCCTGCAGACCGTGCGCTGGCAGCGAGTTCAAGCGCGCGTGTGAGTCCCCCGCACTTGTCGAGCTTGATGTTGACGATGTCGTATCGACGAACGACGCTGGGAAGGTCATTAACGTCCTGGAACGATTCATCGGCGGCCAGAGGTATCGGATAGTCCAGCGTATCGAGGCAGGCGTCAGCACCGATGGCGAACGGCTGCTCCAGCATGTCGACACCGACTTGCTGCAACACCGGAAGCATCGTATCGAGGTGCGCGCGCGACCAGCCTTGGTTGGCATCGACTGAGAGCGGCACGTCAGGTCGTGCCTCACGAATCGAAAACAGGCGGCTGGCATCGCGCACACTGCCATCGAGTTTGATCTTGAGCGCCCGGGCTTGGCGCAGGCTGCGCGCGTTGCGCGCCATCGCCTGTGGGGTATCGACGCCGATAGTCATCGTGGTGAGCAGGGGGCGCGGTGGCGGAAGCTGCGCGACGCGCCAGACCGGCAACGCTTCACGTTTCGATTCCAAAGCCCATAGCGCTGCGTCCACCGCATTGCGTGCGCCGCCCGACGGCAGCAGCGTCAGCAACTGCGCGCGGGTGATGCCTCGTTCGATAGAAGGCCGTGCCGCTTCGATCTGCGCCGCGATCGACTCGGGCGTCTCGCCAAGATAGAAGACGCCGGCCGCTTCACCGACACCTTCATGGTGCGCGTCAGCGATTGTCACGACGACCACACGTGCAGTATCGACGAGATAGCCGGTAATTCTGAAAGGCGCGGCCAGTGGCCAGGACTCGATTCGAATCGAGAGAGAACAGGGTTCCGTGGTGGTCATTTGACGATGGGAGGGCGTTATGCGTAGCGCTCAATTGCGTCGCGTACGCCTTTACCGGCGGCGCGCATCAGTACGCAAGCTGAAGTGAAGCCAACCAGGGCGACGCCAATGATCGCTACGAGGAGACCGTGGTTGACCGCCTGCAAGCGATCCGACATCACGCCGATGAAGACCGGGCTACCGGCTTGAACGACGATGGTGGTCAGCACGCCGATGGCGGCCACTCGCGAGCGCAGGTGCGCGGGGCAAATGCTTTGCATGATTGCGGGAAACAGCACCATGCCGGCGACAATGCAAGCGAACTGCAGTCCAAAGAGGCTGTAGACGAATGTCACCGAACTGGCCGTCAGGTAGCCGACGGAAGTGAGCGCTGCGGCAAGCGCACCCCATTCGCACACACGCAGCGGGGCCAATACGCCGAAGCGAGGGCTGAGGCGGCGAGCGATCAGCCAGCCCAGAACGCAGCCAACGACGCTGCCGACTGTGGCTGCGGCTCCCAACCCACCGCCAGCCGCAGCCGGCGCCGCGCCAAAGCTCCGCACGGCAACGATGGGCATCCAGGTGGTGATGCCGGTGAAAGCCATGTTGACCAACGCAATTGCGCCGAAGAATTTCGCCATCATGGCCCGTTCGCGCGTGAAATAGACGCGTGCGGTCAAGGGTGATGTGGCGGCATGCTCGGCGGCGCGCATGGTCGTGCTGACGGCGCCGTGTTTAGGGCGGATCATCGCTACCAGAATGACAAGAAGCGGCGCAGGTATCGCAACGGCAAAGAACGCTAGACGCCATGGCGAGAAGCTGGCTAACGAACTGGGTAGCGTGCCGTGTGTGGCCGTGACGCCTTGTAACAGTGCCCCCCCCAAGGCCATGCCCGCACCGGCGCCGAGCAGATTGACCAGCGCGAACACCGAGTTTGCGAGCACGCGCTGTCGTGCGGGAAACAGGTCGGGGATCATGCCGTAGATGATGGGCATCAATCCGGCCTCTCCGATGCCCAATCCGATCGAGGCGATGAAGAGTTGCCAGAAGCCGGTGGTGAGCCCGCAGGTTGCAGTTGCTGCACTCCAGACCAGGATGCACACCGCCAGCACGAGGCGGCGGTCAACGCGGTCTGCCACCCATCCGATGGGCAGCGCCGCCGCGCCCGCAAAGAGCGCGATGCCGGCCCCTTGCAGCAGGCCGATCTGCAAGTCCGAGAGACCGAAGTCATGCCGGATCGGTTCTGTAAGGAGAACGAGTATCTGCCGGTCGATATTGGCAAAGAACGCGACGATCACGAGGACTGCGAGGCCGAACCAGGCAAGCGCGCCAGCGGACGCCTCCCTTGGTGCGGAGATCCCCATGGCGGGGGAAGGTAAGTCGAGTTTCGAGTCGAACATGGCGGAGCCGACAATTTAGGAGGGTGCGAGAGGGTGACGGGGCGACCAGTTGGCAGCGCAATGCCGCTTACGGCATGAACTGCTCGTTGCCGACCAGCCCGATGCGCTTCACACCCAGCCGTTGGGCTGACGCCATGACCATGGCAACGGCCCGATACGGCGCGGCCTTGTCCGGACGCAAGTGCAGCTCAGTTGGTGCGGGGTCTGCACTGACTGCCTCAAGCCGGGTTTCCAACTGCGCACGGGAGGCCACCGGTTCGCCATTCCAGGCGAGCGAGCCATCGGGGGCGACGTCAATCTGGACGATGGCCGGCGGTGTCTGCTGAGGCTGCGCAGGCGCGTCGGTTGGCATGTCCAGCTTTACCGCATGCGTTTGGATAGGGATCGTGAGGATGAGCATGATGAGCAGCACGAGCATCACGTCGATCAACGGGGTGGTGTTGATCTCGACCATGATCTCGGCGTCATCGCCGTTGCCGCCATGCATCGTCATTGCCATGACGGGCCTCCTTTTGGTGTGAATGGGTTATTGGCGCGGCGGTGCTTCGGTAATGAAATCCACTTTCGCGATACCAGCGCGTTGACAGGCCAGCACGACGCGCCCAATGGCGGCGTAACGTGCATCCAGGTCGCCACGGATGTGCACTTCCGGCTGCGGTTTTTGCACGGCCACCGTCTTGAGTCTGTCGACAAGCGTTTGGGTATCCGGCACATGACCTTCATTCCAAAACACGTCGCCGTCTTTCGTGACCGCGAGGATCACGTTCTGGGGTGTGGTTTGCAGCGGGTGGACGGCTTCTTTGGGAAGCGTGACCGGCACGGTGTGCGAGACCACCGGAATGGTGATCAGGAAGATGATCAGCAGCACCAGCATCACGTCCACCAATGGCGTCGTGTTGATGGTGGACATCACCTCATCGTGCTCGTCACTGCTGCCAGTTCCGACGGACATGGCCATGGCTCACCCCACGCGAGCAATCGCCATGGACCGCGTTGCGGCGGCAGCGGCAGCGGTGGTCTTGCCCGTGAAGAGAACGGTATGCAGTTCGGCGGAGAAGCCGCGCACACGCTCCATCACCGCCTTGTTGCGCCGTACCAGCCAGTTGTAGCCGAGCACCGCCGGCACGGCCACGGCCAGGCCGATAGCGGTCATGATCAATGCTTCGCCCACGGGGCCGGCAACTTTGTCGATCGATGCCTGCCCGGCAATGCCGATGGCCGTCAGCGCGTGATAGATGCCCCACACCGTCCCGAACAGTCCCACGAATGGTGCAGTTGACCCGACGGTACCCAGGAAGGAGAGGCCGTCCTGCAGGCGATTGGAAACGGTGTTGGTCGCGCGCTCAAGGGCGGTGGTGACCCACGTGTCCAGGCTGATCTGCTCCAGCATCGCGCCATCGTGGTGGTCCCATGCGGACAGGCTAGCCTGTGCAATGAAGCGGAAGGGGCAGTCCTCGTTGAGCGCGCGTGCGCCTTCCGGGAGCGTGGGTGCAGTCCAGAAGACCTCTTCGGCAGCTTTTGCCCGGCGGAGTACACGGGCCTGTTCAAGCAGCTTCGCGACGATGATGTACCAGCTGCCCATCGACATCACGATGAGGATCAACAGTGTGCCGCGGGCAATCAGATCGCCGCCTTTCCAAAGCGCCTCGAGGCCGTATGGATTCGTTACCGCATCAGTGGCGGCATGCGCAGCGCTGGTTGCCAGCGTCAGAGCGACGGCGGCGGCAGCTGGGTAGAAGCGTTTGAACATATTTGTCTCCTGGAACGTGTTGGAACAACGTGATGGCATTGGCTGACGCTTGCAGCCTCAATCGAGCTTGAAAGAGAAAGGCACCTGCACCCGCACCTCCTGGCCTTGCGCGATGCAGTGGAATTGCCGCACGGCGTTCTCGGCCGCGCGATCCAACACAGGTGCGGCGGACGTGGTGACACGCAGGTCTTTCACGTTGCCGTCAGTGCCCACCGTGAACGCCACGACAACATCGCCCGTGAGGCCGTCTTTGATGGCTTCACGTGGATAGCGGATGCCCGCACGCACCTGCGTCGAGTTCGGGCAGACAACGCCCACACTTGCGGCAACTGGCGCGGGTGCCGGCGCCGGTGCTGGAGGCGCGACCGGTGCAGACGGCGTTGGCGTGGCCGACTGCGCGGTGATGGTGTTTTGCGACGGCGGTGTGGCGGTATGCACTTCCGGCGGCGGCACAAACGGGGGGGGCGCAACGTGCTTCGGCCGGGGCGGTGGTTCCGTCAG
>NZ_JBGLYZ010000043.1:0-38621 GCF_047304345.1 Ralstonia sp. Ralssp135 | reverse complement strand
CCTTTCTTTGCTTACTTTCTTTGGCAAGACAAAGAAAGTGAGTCAGCCCCGGCAGGGGATGAAACCAGGGATGCACCAACAACAAAAAAACCAAAAACAAAAAAGCCGCTCCGGAATCCTCCGGAGCGGCTTTTTAACGCACCACTACACAGCCTCAGTGCACAACCCGATCAAACGAGAACTGCCCATCCCGATAATCCACCGGCACCACATCCTTCGGGGCAAACTTGCCCTCCAGGATCATCCGTGCCACCGGATTCTCAAGCTGCTGCTGGATGGCCCGCTTCAATGGCCGTGCCCCAAACACCGGGTCGTAACCCGCCGATGCCAGCTTGGCCACCGCCTCGTCGCTGATCTCCAGCGCCAGGTCCATCTGCGCCAGACGTGCCGAGAGGCGCTTGAGCTGGATGCGCGCGATCGATTCGATGTTGCGTTGGTCCAGCGAGTGGAACACCACCACCTCGTCGATCCGGTTCAGGAACTCGGGCCGGAAATGCGTCTTCACTTCCTGCCACACGGCACCCTTGATCACGTCCGCCGGTTCGGTCGCCATCTGCTGGATGAGCTGCGAGCCGAGGTTCGACGTCATCACGATCACCGTGTTCTTGAAGTCCACCGTGCGGCCCTGGCCGTCGGTCAGGCGGCCATCGTCGAGCACCTGCAGCAGCACGTTGAAAACGTCCGGGTGCGCCTTTTCCACTTCATCGAGCAACACCACGCTGTACGGCTTGCGACGCACGGCTTCGGTCAGGTAACCGCCTTCCTCATAGCCGACATAGCCCGGGGGCGCGCCAATCAGGCGGCTCACGGAATGCTTCTCCATGAACTCGCTCATGTCGATGCGGATGAGGTGCTCTTCCGAATCGAACAGGAAGCCGGCCAGCGCCTTGCACAGCTCGGTCTTGCCCACGCCCGTTGGGCCCAGGAACAGGAACGAGCCATAGGGCTTGTTCTCGTCCGCAATGCCGGCGCGCGAGCGGCGGATGGCATCCGACACCAGACGCACGGCCTCGTCCTGGCCGACCACGCGCTCGTGCAGGCGGTCTTCCATCTTGAGCAGCTTCTCGCGCTCGCCGGTCATCATCTTCGACACGGGGATGCCCGTGGCGCGGCTGACGACTTCGGCAATCTCTTCGGCACCCACCTGCGTGCGCAGCAGCTTGTTCGGCTGCTTCTGGCCGGCAGACTCGGCGGCAGTGGCGGCCTTCAACTTGCCTTCCAGTTCGGGCAGCTTGCCGTATTGCAACTCGGCCACCTTGTCGAGCTTGCCTTCACGCTGCAGCTTGGCGATCTCCAGCTTGATCTTTTCGATCTCTTCCTTGAGCGTCGCCGCACCTTGCGCAGCGCCCTTCTCGGCCTTCCAGATCTCATCCAGATCGGCGTATTCCTTCTGCAGGCGTTCGATTTCCTGCTCGATCAGGTCCAGGCGCTTCTGCGACGCTTCGTCGGTTTCCTTCTTGACGGCCTCGCGCTCGATCTTGAGCTGGATCAGGCGGCGGTCGAGCTTGTCCATCGCCTCGGGCTTCGAGTCGATTTCCATCTTGATGCGCGCTGCAGCTTCGTCGATCAGGTCGATGGCCTTGTCCGGCAGGAAGCGGTCGGTGATGTAGCGGTGGCTGAGTTCAGCCGCGGCCACGATCGCCGGGTCGGTGATCTCCACGCCGTGGTGCAGTTCATATTTCTCCTGCAGGCCGCGCAGGATGGCGATGGTCGCTTCCACGCTCGGCTCGCCCACGAGCACCTTCTGGAAGCGGCGCTCCAGCGCAGCATCCTTCTCGATGTACTTGCGGTATTCATCCAGCGTGGTCGCGCCGATGCAATGCAGCTCGCCGCGTGCAAGCGCCGGCTTGAGCATGTTGCCGGCGTCCATTGCGCCTTCGGCCTTGCCCGCGCCCACCATGGTGTGGATCTCGTCGATGAAGAGAATGGTCCGGCCCTCTTCCTTGGCGATGTCGTTCAGCACCGCCTTCAGGCGCTCCTCGAACTCGCCGCGATACTTGGCACCGGCCAGCAGGCCCGCCATGTCGAGCACCAGCACACGCTTGTTCTTCAAGCTTTCAGGCACCTCTTCATTGACGATGCGCTGCGCCAGCCCCTCGACGATGGCCGTCTTGCCCACGCCCGGCTCGCCAATCAGCACCGGGTTGTTCTTGGTGCGACGCTGCAGGATCTGGATGGCGCGGCGGATTTCATCATCGCGGCCGATGACGGGGTCGAGCTTGCCGATCCGGGCCATCTCGGTGAGGTCGATGGTGTACTTCTTGAGCGCTTCGCGCTGGCTTTCGGCCTCGGCGCTGCCGACGGTCTGGCCGCCGCGCACGGCGTCGATAGCGGCTTCGAGCGGCTTGCGCGACAAGCCGTGCTCGCGCGCAATGCGCCCGGCTTCGCCCTTGTCGTCGGCCGCAGCCAGCAGGAACAGCTCGCTGGCGATGAACTGGTCGCCGCGCTTGATGCCTTCCTTCTCGGTTTGCTGCAGCAGGTTGCCCAGATCACGGCCGACCTGTACCTGTTCACCACCCTGCACCTGCGGCAGGTGCTTGATGGCGCGGTCCAGCGCCGTATCCAGCGCGCCCGTGTTGACGCCCGCGCGGGCGAGCAGGTTCTTGGTCGCGCCATCCGGCTGGCGCAGCATGGCCAGCAGCAGATGGACGGGTTCGATGTACGGATTGTCGTTGCCCAGCGCCAGGCTCTGCGCGTCGGCCAGCGCTTCCTGGAAGCGGGTCGTCAGTTTGTCCAAACGCATTAAAAACCCCTTGCGGAAAATGTTTCACTGCTCCGAAAGATAGGGAGCTTCGGTGGCTTTTCAAGCATGGAAACGCGAGTTTTGATGCAGATTTGCGCCAGAACAAACGGCGGCGCGCCTGCTGGCCACGCCGCCGTCCCAAGTGCGTCAAAATCGTCCTGGCTATCGCATCAGTTGGGCACCGATACCGTCGCCACACCGCCCGACACGCTCACCGAGATGCGGTCGGCCGCGGCCGGCGTGCTCGTGAAGTTCGGCACGTTTGCCGCGTTGATGGCAGGTGCAGCACCGGGCGTGCCACCGCGCGGGGTCGTGCGCACCACCTGCGACGGCGGCAACGGCGTGCCGTTCTTCAGGTTCGCGTACATGGCGTCCAGCGCGCGCTGCTCATACAGGACCAGCGGCACGAACAGCGAGTCGTAGCCGGGCACAAGGTCGATAAAGCCGTCGAAATGCTGCGCGTTCATCACCTCGATGTACGACAGCTTGCTCGAGCCGCCCTCCACCTTGGCGTTCAGCCCCAGATACGGCCGCGAGCCATGGTTGACCGGCAGCAGCGCGTCGTTGCGGCCCTGCACGATCAGCGCAGGCTTGCCCTGCAGGTTGCCCGTGCGCAGCGTCTGGCTGATCCCGGTCTGCAGCGATTGCGAAGCGGCATCGGCGCCCGTCAGCAGGTTCCGCAAGCACAGCGCGCCGTCGAGGTTGGCGGCCTGCGTGCCGGTCGAGTCCACCGACTGGTTGCTGCGCGTCGGGCCGCCCTGCGCGTTGTTGTTGACGAGCTGCACGCCGGAGGTGGGCGGAATGCCGTTGCCAAGCGCCGCCATCTGGGCGAGCGCCGTGGCATTCACCGCCGTCGGATGGAACGACGCGTCGGTGGCCGCAAAGCTCAGCCCACACAGGTTGTCGGTCACGCTTGCACGCGACAGAGCATTGCCGAAGGTGGTCGCCACCGATGGGTCGATCTCGTAGAACGACATCGACGCGTGCACGAGGTCCGATTCGGGCTCCCAGCCATAGGCACGCATCTTCTGCAGGGCTTCGTCAGCCTGGGCAGCCGCCGTGGTGGACGTCAGCAGCCCGGCCGCCTTGAGCGCAGCACAGCGATTGGCCTGCACGCCTGCCGGGAACGTCGTGAGGCTCCCAAAGAACGCCTGTGCCGGCGCGGTGGCAACGCTGGTAGACGACGCCGCGCACAGCCGGAACACGTTGGCGTAGCTCACGTAGTCGAACAGCGGCTTGCCGGTCGTCGGCAGCGTCGTGCCGCCGCGCACCACCTGCACGCCGGTGTTGGGCGGCAGGTTCAGGCCAGGCTCGCCGACGGCCACCCCGTCGATCCACCCGCCGGTGTCCTGCTCGGCCGCTGCGATGGCCGCACCGCCGCCGTTGGAGATGCTCGACGCGATGACGATGGTGTTGTCCGGACGCACCGGCAGCGCGCTGCCGACCAACGCACCGCTCGCCGCCGAGACCTTGTCGTTGATCGCCCAGAACGCGAACTGCACGGCCTGCAACGTGAACAAGCCCCAATCCTTCTCTGGATTGCGCTGCGAATGCGCGTGTTTGAACGCCAGCCGGTTCGGCGTGGCGGCGTTGAAGGCGGACAACTGGCTGCTGGTGAGCGGCGCGGCAAAGTGCGCGTTGGAACCGGCGGCGCTGCGCGTGGTGCGCGTGCCGTCCTGCAGGGCGACGGTGTCGGTAGCCAGATCGTGCGGGCCGGCGCCCGTGCCCTTGTCGGTATAGGCCACGGCGCACTTGCGCTTGAGGCCCCACTCGCCGGTGGAAATCGCGCCGTAGATACCGCGCGAGCCCGACGAGGTGGCAGTGATGATGCAGGGGTTGTTGACGTCGAAGCTGTCCGGAATCTGCACCAGCAGCACAACATTCTGCTGGCCTGTGCCGTCGTCAGAGTACGTCACATATTCCGTCCCGGCGATCATGCCGGAGCCCTGCGTGACGTTGCCGCTGGCATCGACGTTCGGGCCATAAAGCGTGCCGTAACCGCCCTTGGCTGCCGTGTCGACCAGCGCGCGGTAGTTGGCATAGATCGCCAGGCGGCGCAGCTCGGCTGCCGTGGGCGCGGTGGGGTTGGCGATGGTCGGCGCGGTGGCTGAAGCCAGGCCGCTTGCGCCCAGGCCGGCGGTCAGCAGGTCGTCGGATACGCCGTCGTACCGGTTGATGGTCACCTTGCCGGCAAAGGCCGGTTTGGTATTGCCCGGCACGTTGTTGCCATCATTGCTGCCGCCGCAGGCGCTTAGCACACCGCAGCCGGCGAGCAGCACGGCACCGGCGGCGATCAGGTTGCTTGGTGAGACGTGCCGTCGCAGGCGCGCCGTTCGGGTTGGTTTCATTGCGTCTCCTTCTCGTTATGGATGGAACAACACAAAGCAACCTGCGGCGGCCTCTGATACTGCACGTCCCTACTGGACGTCCCTACTGGACGTCCCTAAGCCACCGCAGGCACTACCAGTATGTGAACCAAACTTCTCATTCGCAATTCAATTTGCGTGATCGGCCTTGCGATCAACTGAACGTGCGCACCGTCCAGAGACCGAGCATGGTGAGGAACAGCGAGCCCCCGAGATGCGCCATGATATGCAGCGCGCCCATCAGGTGGTCGCCGGCCAGGATGTTGGCGACAACCTCGCTGGAAAACGTCGAGAACGTCGTCAGCCCGCCCAGAAAACCGGTGATGACAAGCAAACGCCATTCAGGCGGCAGCCCCGCGTGCGTATCGAAAAAACCCACCGCAACGCCAATCAAATAGCCTCCCACCAGATTGGCTGCCAGCGTGCCGTACGGCAAGGCCGGATTGATGGCATTCCACAAGATGGCGAACGCCCAGCGCAACCAGGCTCCCAGTGCAGCGCCCACCCCAACTGCCAGAATGCCAATTCCGCTCATGCGGTCGCGTCCTTGTTATTCGTAGTCGTTGGGTTGCGCAGATGCGCCAGGCTGATTGGCCGTGTTTGCCCCGGCGTTGGTGGTGGCAATGCCCCAGCGGGCGAGCGCCTTGTCGTCCGTGACACGCGCATCGACCCAGCGCGCGCCTTCAGGCGTCTGTTCCTTCTTCCAGAACGGCGCCTCGCTCTTGAGGTAATCCATGATGAATTCGCACGCGGCAAAGGATTCGCCGCGGTGCTTGGAAGCCACCGCCACCAGCACGATCTGGTCTTGCGGCTTGAGCTTGCCAACGCGGTGAATGACAAGCGCGTCGATCAGGTCCCAACGCTGCATGGCCGCGCTCACGATGTCGGCGAGCGCCTTTTCGGTCATGCCGGGATAGTGCTCCAGCTCCATCTCGGACACACCGGTGCCGTCGTTGATGTCGCGCACGGTGCCAATGAAACTGGCCACCGCACCAATGTTCGGGCGGCCGGCACGCAGCGCTGCAATCTCGGCGCCGAGGTCGAAGTCGGCTTCCTGCACACGGACGGACATGGTCGGTCTCCTGCGCTCAGCCGCCGGTCACGGGCGGAAAGAATGCGACCTCGCAGCCGTCGTGCACAGCGGTATCGGCCGGCACGATCTGGTGGTCCACCGCCATGCGCAGCGCACGACCTTCGGCCAGGGTTTCGCCCCAGACCGGACCGCGCTGCGCCAGCCAGCGGCGCACATCGCCCACGGTGCGCACGGCCTCCGGCACGACCACCTGCTCCTGCGAGGTTCCGAGTTGTTCACGCACGCTGGCAAAGAAACGAAGCTCAATCTGCATGGCCATCGCTCCTTACACCAGACCCGCGAACGGCAGGAAGCTGACGACATCACCCTGCCCGATCGGCTGGTTGGGCGGATTGTCGATCAGGCCGTCGCCCCATACGGTGGAGGTCAGTACGCCCGAGCTTTGATTGGGAAACAGGTCCAGCCCGCCGTTGGCGTTGATGCGCGCACGCAGAAACTCGTTGCGGCGATCACCCTTGGGCAGCGCAAAGTCGGCCCGCATCGGGATGCGCTTCGGGGCCACATCCGCCACGCCCTGCAGACGCAGAATGAACGGCCGCACGAACAGCAGGAAGGTGACGAAGCTCGACACCGGGTTACCCGGCAGGCCAATGAAAAACGCGGTGGGGCCACCGACCATGCCTTCTGGCCGGCGCACCTCGCCAAAGGCCAGCGGCTTGCCCGGCTTGATGGCGATCTGCCAAAGGTTCAGGCGCCCTTCCGCTTCCACAGCGGGCTTGATGTGGTCTTCCTCGCCCACTGACACGCCGCCGGAGGTGATGATGAGGTCGTGCTCCTCGGCCGCTTCGCGCAGTGTGTCGCGCGTGGCTTGCAGCGTGTCGGGCACGATGCCGAAATCAGTGATGTCGCAGCCGAGGTTTTCCAGCAGCGCGCGCAGCGTGAAGCGGTTGGAGTTGTAGATCGCGCCGGGCTTGAGCGGCTCGCCGGGCATAGCAAGCTCATCGCCGGTAAAGAACACGGCCACGCGCGGACGGCGCACCACGTGCAGATTGGCACAGCCGACCGAAGCCGCCAAGCCGAGTTGCTGCGGGCCAAGGCGCGTGCCGCGCGGCAGGATCTCGGCGCCGTCGGCAATGTCCTCGCCAGCGCGGCGGATCCACTCGCCGGATTCAGGCACGTGGTCGATGGTGACGGTGCCCGCGTCCGGGTCAGCCTTGCATTGCTCCTGCATGACCACGGCATCGGCGCCCGGCGGGATCAGCGCGCCGGTAAAGATGCGCGCTGCCTCGCCCGCATTCAGCGGCTGGCCGACATGGCCGGCCGGGATGCGCTGCGCCACCTTCAGGCGCGTGCCCGGCGCGGTGATGTCGGCCGCGCGCACGGCGTATCCATCCATTTGCGTGTTGTCGGCGGGCGGCACGTTCAAGCTGCTGCGAACGGCCTGCGCGAGGACGCGCCCGTTGGCGTGCAACGTGGACACGGTTTCGGTCTCGTGCAAAGCGCGCACTGCGGCAAGCAGTTGCGACAGCGCCGCATCGAGCGTCAGCAAGGACGGTTTGAGGGCGGGAGCATCGTTGGCGGACATGCGGGAATGGGGAAGCGGAATCGAAAGGGAGATTTCGATTGTATCGGTTCCAGACCGATGCCATGCATCAGCGCAGGCGTATCAAGCGAATGCGTCGGCCAGCGCGGCCCGCAGTGCCGGCACGATGTGCGCGTCAAACCACGGGTTGTGTTTGAACCAGGCCAGATTGCGCGGGCTCGGATGCGGCAGTGGGAACAGCACACGGCCGTCGGCGTCATGCACAGGCCCGTTGCGCACAACGTCGGTCAGCGACCAGTCGCGCGGCACGTCGAGGTAATTGCGCTGGGCATAGGTTCCCACCAGCAGCGCGAGCCTCACATCGGGCATCGCGGTCAGCAACGGCCGATGCCACTTGGGCGCGCATTCGGGGCGCGGCGGCAAATCGCCATTCGCGCCGGTGCCGGGAAAGCAGAAGCCCATTGGCACCACGGCGATGCGTCTGTCCGCGTAGAAATCGTCGTATGAAATCTGCAGCCACTGGCGCAGGCGGTCCCCGGAACGGTCGTTCCAAGGGATGCCGGTTTCGTGGACGATGCGGCCCGGCGCCTGCCCGATGATCAGGACGCGGGCGCGGCGGTCCGCCACCACAACCGGGCGAGGCTCGTGCGCAAGGGCGCCCTTGCACTCGCGGCAGGCACGGATGTCGTGCAGGCAGCGCTCGAACGCTGCCCCTGCCCCGTCATCCGGCACTGCTTCCATCGGTTCAGAGACCGGTGTGCTGGGCGATGTAGCCCTTGATGCGGTCAGCGTCGGCCGGCATGACTTCGAAGCGCTGCGGCAGCGATTCGATATCAGCGTAGCCAGCCGGACGCTCCGGCTCTCGGTCCAGCGCTTCGCGAATGGTGTCGCCAAACTTGGCCGGGAGCGCCGTTTCCAGCACCACCATCGGCACGCCCGGCGTCAGGTTTTCGCGTGCCACCTTCACGCCGTCGGCGGTGTGGGTGTCGATCATCGTGCCGTAGGTGGCAAACACGTCGCGGATCGTATCGACGCGGTCTGCGTGCGAGCTGCGGCCCGAGACAAAGCCGAACTCGGCGATGCGGTCGAACTCCGGCTTGCCCGTCATCGAGAAACCGCCCTTTTCGTCCACGTCACGGAAGAGCTGGGCGAGGCGAGCCGGATCACAATCCAGCAGATCGAACACGAAGCGCTCGAAGTTCGAGGCCTTGCTGATGTCCATGCTGGGGCTGGAGGTGTGATACGTCTGCGCGGCCGAACGCACGCGGTACGTGCCGGTGCGGAAGAACTCGTCGAGCACGTCGTTCTCGTTCGTGGCAACGACCAGCTTGTCGATCGGCAAACCCATCATGCGCGCGATGTGGCCGGCGCAGACGTTGCCGAAGTTGCCCGACGGCACGCAGAACGACACCTTGTCGCCAATCTTCGGGGCCGCCAGCAGGTAGCCCTTGAAGTAGTAGACGACCTGGGCGACGACGCGCGCCCAGTTGATCGAGTTGACCGTGCCGATCTTCTGGCGGGCCTTGTATTCGAGATCGTTCGACACCGCCTTGACGATGTCCTGCGCGTCGTCGAACACGCCTTCGATGGCGATGTTGAAGATGTTCTTGTCTTGCAGGCTGAACATCTGCGCGGTCTGGAACGCGCTCATCTTGCGGTGCGGGCTCAGCATGAACACGCGCACGCCACGCTTGCCGCGCATGGCGTATTCGGCGGCGCTGCCCGTGTCGCCGGAGGTCGCGCCCAGAATGTTCAGCTCGGCGTGCTCACGGTCGAGTGCGTATTCGAACAGGTTGCCCAGCAGCTGCATCGCCATGTCCTTGAAGGCCAGCGTCGGGCCGTTGGACAGGCACAGCAGCGACAGCGACGTGCCGCCTTCCTCGCCCAGCTTGTGCAGCGGCGTGATGTCGGCGGTGTTATCGCCGGCGCGCGCGTTGCAGTAGACCTCGGGCGTGTAGGTGCGGCGGGTCAATGCGCGCAGGTCGTCCTCGGGAATGTCGGTGGCGAACTTGCGCAGGATTTCGAACGCGAGATCGGCGTACGGCAGGTCGCGCCAGCGGGTCAGCTCGTCAACGCTGACCTGCGGGTACTGCTCAGGCAGGTACAGGCCGCCGTCCGGCGCCAGGCCGCCCAGCAGGATGCGGGAGAAGCTCTGCGGCTCTGCGTGGCCGCGGGTCGATCGGTATTGCATGCTCATGTCCTGCGCTTAGTTCAGTTCTTCCATGCGGATGCGCGTGACCTTCGACAGCACGGTCGGCAGCGCTTCGATGGCGGCGATGGCGGCGTTCACGCGCTTTTCCACCGTCACATGCGACAGCATGATGATGTCGGTCTGCGGCTCGCCTTCGCGCGATTCCTTCTGCAGCATGGCGTCGATCGAGATGCCGCCTTCGGCCAGGATGCGCGTGATGTCGGCCAGCACGCCGGTTTCATCGGCCACGCGCATGCGCAGGTAGTAGCTCGAACGCACTTCGTCGATCGGCAGCACCGGCGTGTCGGACAGCGCGTCCGGTTGGAACGCCAGATGCGGCACGCGGTGTTCCGGGTCGGCCGTGTGCAGGCGCGTCACGTCCACCAGATCGGCGACGACGGCCGAAGCGGTCGGCTCGGCGCCAGCGCCCTTGCCGTAGTACAGCGTCGGGCCCACGGCATCGCCATTGACGACCACGGCGTTCATCGCGCCTTCGACATTGGCGATCAGGCGCTTGGCCGGCACGAGCGTCGGATGCACGCGCAACTCAATGCCCGCTTCGACACGGCGCGTAATGCCCAGCAGCTTGATACGGTAGCCGAGTTCTTCGGCGTAGCGGATGTCGACGGCTTCCAACTTCGTGATGCCTTCCACATACGCGCGCTCGAACTGCACCGGCACGCCAAAGGCGATGGCGCTCATGAGCGTGAGCTTGTGCGCGGCGTCAAAGCCTTCGATGTCGAAGGTCGGATCGGCTTCGGCGTAGCCCAGGCGCTGGGCTTCCTTGAGCACCGTATCAAAGTCCAGACCCTTGTCGCGCATCTCGGTCAGGATGAAGTTCGTGGTGCCGTTGATGATGCCGGCGATCCACTCGATGCGGTTGGCCGTCAGGCCTTCACGCAGCGCCTTGATGATCGGAATGCCGCCAGCCACGGCAGCCTCGAACGCCACCATCACGCCCTTGTCCTGCGCGGCCTTGAAGATCTCGTTGCCATGCACGGCCAGCAGCGCCTTGTTGGCGGTGACAACGTGCTTGCCGTTGGCGATGGCACGCAGCACCAGTTCGCGTGCCAGGTCGTAACCTCCAATCAGCTCCACGACGATATCGATCTCGGGCGAATCCACAATCGCAAACGGGTCGTTCACCACCGGCACGGTCGCGCCGGCTTCCTGCACGATAGCGCGGGCGCGGTCGACATTGCGCACTGCAATCATGGCGACTTCAATGCCGCGACCCGCACGACGGCGGATTTCTTCCTGGTTCCGTTGCAGAACCTTGAGGGTACCGCCACCGACGGTACCGAGCCCGAGCAGGCCGATCTTGATGGGATTCATGAGACGTGTCGTAAAGAAACGAAAAAGCGGAGAAGCAAAAAACACACAGGGCAGACACTTCGGTCTGCCCCGCAGTTACTGATCTGGCGGAAGACCGAGTTTATGCGGCCCGGATGCCAGTACCGTGACGCTGACGGTACCGCTCCAGGAAGCGCGAAATTCGGCCAATCGCTTCACGAAGATCGTCTTCGTGCGGCAGGAAGACGATGCGGAAGTGGTCTGGCGAGTGCCAGTTGAAGCCCGTGCCCTGCACCAGCAGCACACGCTCTTCTTCCAGCAGCTGGCGGATAAAGGTCTGGTCGTCTTCGATGGGATACACCGCTGGGTCCAAACGCGGGAACATATACAGCGCAGCCTTGGGCTTGACGCAGGTCACGCCAGGGATGGCGGTGATCAGCTCGTGCGCCAAGTCGCGCTGACGACGCATGCGGCCGCCCGGTGCCACCAGGTCTTTGATGCTCTGGTAGCCGCCCAGCGCGGTTTGGATCGCCCATTGCCCCGGCACGTTGGCGCACAGGCGCATCGACGACAGCATGTTCAGGCCTTCGATGTAATCCTTGGCCGGGCGCTTGTCGCCGGACACGACCATCCAGCCCGCGCGGTAACCGCACGAGCGGTAGCTCTTCGACAGGCTGTTGAACGTCACCGTCAGCACGTCTTCCGACAGCGAGCCGATCGCGGTGTGCTTGTTGTCGTCGAACAGAACCTTGTCGTACACCTCATCGGCGAAGATCACCAGGCCGTGTTCGCGCGCGATGGCGACAATGCCCAGCAGCAGCTCGTCCGAATACAGCGCGCCGGTCGGGTTGTTCGGGTTGATGACGACGATGCCCTTGGTATTGGGCGTGATCTTGGCGCGGATGTCGTCCAGATCTGGCATCCAGCCATTGGCTTCGTCGCAGATGTAGTGCACCGGCGTGCCGCCCGAAAGGCTGGTCACGGCGGTCCACAACGGGTAGTCGGGCGCCGGCAGCAGCAGCTCGTCACCGGCGTCGAGCAGCGCGTTGGTGGCCAGCGAAATCAGCTCCGACGCGCCGTTGCCCAGATAGATGTCTTCCAGCGTGACGTTCTTGATGCCCTGCTCTTGCGTGTAGTGCATCACCGCCTTGCGCGCCGCGAAGATGCCCTTGGAATCCGAATACGCCGCCGAATTCGGCAGGTTGCGGATCATGTCCTGCTGGATCTCTTCAGGGGCATCGAAACCGAACACGGCCAGGTTGCCGATATTCAGCTTGATGATCTTGTGGCCCTCTTCTTCCATCTGCTTGGCCTTCTCGAGCACGGGGCCGCGAATGTCATAGCAGACGTTGTTGAGCTTGGCGGATTTCTGGATCGTTTTCACGGGCAAGGCGGCGAGTGGCGACGTTGAACGGCTGGAACTACGGGACATTCTGTGGCGCAGCAAAGCGGCGACGGTAACGCCACACAGCGGCAGGCGCCGCTACGCTATTCCTTGCCGGACATTCGCTTGTGGCGCGGCGGGCGAAGGAGAGAAAAAGATATAATTTAGCCCATTATGACAGACTTAGGCGGGCATTTTTGCAACGCAGCGAAACCTGCCCGAAGTCTGAAACCTAGCGCCTTTGCCTGCGTGCCGCCGTATGCGCCGCAGTCATCGCGCCCGATGGGATTCCCGCCTTGAAGCTTCATTCATCCGATTCGTCGACCATTCTCAATACCGTTACCGGCTATGGCGACGGCTATATCGAAATCAACAAGGTGCGCTACGAGCACTCCGTGCTGGTGATGCCCGAGGGCGCCGTGGTGCAGTGGGATGTGTCGCGCTTTGAGGATCTGACGCCCGAGCATTTCGCTCGCCTGCTCGAACTGGGCGCCGAAGTGGTGATCTTCGGCTCCGGCAATAAGCTGCGCTTCCCGCACCCGCGGCTGACGGTGCCGCTCACAGAAAAGCGCATCGGCGTGGACGCCATGGACCTGCAGGCCGCCGGCCGCACGTACAACATCCTGATGCTGGAAGGCCGCAAAGTGGCCGCCGCCCTGCTAATCGAGCGTGCCTGACCGCATGCCGATCGACCGCACTGCTCAAGCGCCCATCCTCCCCTGGCGCAATGCGTCGCTGTGGCTGCTGGCTGCTGCGTTCCTAGCCATCTGGCTCGGCACGCTGGGCTACCGGCACCTGATCCCCACCGATGAAGGTCGCTACGCCGAAATCGCGCGCGAGATGTTCGTCTCGGGAGACTGGGTGACCATCCGCTACAACGCCCTGAAGTATTTCGAGAAGCCGCCGCTGCAAATGTGGGGCACCGCACTCGCCTACACGCTGTTTGGCATCGGCGACTGGCAGGCGCGGCTGTTCACGGCGCTTTCCGGCATCGTCGGCATTGTTTTCACGATGCTGGCGGCGGCGCGCTGGTGGGGCAAACGGACGGCGGTCATCAGCGGGCTGGTGCTGGTGAGCGCGCCTCTGTGGAACGTGGGCTCGCACTTCAATTCGCTCGACATGGGCGTGGCCGGCTGCATGACGATGGCGTTGGGTGCGCTACTGCTCGCGCAGCATCCGGATGCCACGCGCGCTCAACAACGCGGCTGGATGTGGGCCTGCTGGGCATCAATGGCGCTGGCTGTGCTGAGCAAGGGCCTCATCGGCGTGGTCCTGCCGGGTTTTGTGCTGGTGGTCTACACGTTGGTCGCGCGCGACTGGGCCCTGTGGAAACGATTGCATCTGGTGAGCGGGCTGATCATCTTCTTTGCCGTCGGCGCGCCGTGGTTCGTCCTGATCTCCATACGCAACCCGGAATTCGCGTGGTTCTTCTTCGTGCACGAGCATTTCCAGCGTTTCACGTCGACCGTGCATAACCGAAACGCGCCGCTTTGGTACTTCGTGCCATTGCTGGTGGCCGGGTTCCTGCCGTGGCTTGCTCAATTGCCCGGCGCTGCACGCCTGACCCTTGCACGCGGTGAAACCGCCAGCAACGGTTTCCGCCCCACGCTCATGCTCGGCCTGTGGGCTGTCCTGATCTTCGCGTTTTTCAGCATTTCCGACTCGAAGCTGCCGGGCTATATCTTTCCAATCATCCCAGCGCTGGCGATTCTGGCGGCCCTGGTGCTCGAGCACACCAGCGAGCACGCGTGGCGCTGGCAACTCAAGGGCTTCCTGGCGCTGGCGCTGGCTGGTCTGGCGGCCAGCGGTTACGTGGCGACCATGTCGTCGGACATGTACCCGAACGCCGTGTTTTCCCGATTTGCGATGTTCCTGGCCGTGGCGTTCGTGGCGGGAGCAGGGTTCACGTGGCTGGCACTTCGCTTGGCGGATCGGCGCTTCGAGAGCGTGGCCGCATTTGCGTGCGCGTGGTTCCTGACATTTACGGCGGCGATGTTGGGCCACGAAGCTTTCGGGCGCTCCATGTCGGGTATCGATCTCGTACCAGCCGTCAAGCCGTGGCTCAAGCCCGACGTGCCGTTCTATGCGGTGGAGCGTCTGGACCATACAATGCCGTTTTACCTCGGCCGGCCCACCACCATGGTGCAGGAACCTGATGAGCTGGCCTTCGGCGCTAAACAGGAGCCGGCCAAGTGGGTGCCGACCACCGAAGCGTTCGTGGCGCACTGGAAAGCCGGCGGTCAGGCCGTCGCCATGATGGGACCGGGTACCTATGACCGGCTGGCAGCCCAGGGCGTACCGATGATCGTGATCGCCCGCGATGCCCGCCGCGTGATCGTCCGGCGCAACTAGGTTTCACCGCCACGGATTGTCGAAAGGGGCGCGCAAGCGGAATTGTCGTAACATGCGGCCCGGCGGCGGGATTAAGAATATCCGCACGGGGAAACCGCCGCAGTCTGTAAAACATCAAAAGAACACATGAATCTGGTCACTTTCGGGCTGATCCTGACGGGCGTCATGCTCAATGCGTGCGCCCAGCTGCTGCTCAAGGCGGGCGTCAACAACATCGGCCGCTTTGCGTTTTCGGCCGACAACATCCTGCCGATCGGCATCAAGCTTGCAACACAGTGGCCCATCATTGGCGGCCTGTCGTGCTACGTCATCTCGGTGGTGGTGTGGATTCTCGGTCTGTCGCGCGTGGATGTAACCATCGCGTATCCGATGCTCTCCCTGGGCTACGTGGTCAACGCCTTCCTGGCGTGGTATCTGTTTGGCGAAGTGCTGTCGGTGCAGCGCCTGATCGGCATCGCGATCATCCTCGTCGGCGTACTTGTGCTGGCTCGCTCGTGAGCCGATGTGCCCGCCCCCAGCACCCAACCTCATTCAAGTCATGACGCAAACCACCGCCACAGCCGAACTTCCGTTCCTGCCCTTCGTGCGCCCGACCATTGACGAGGCGACCATCGCCGCCGTGGCCGATGTGCTGCGCTCGGGCTGGATCACCTCGGGCCCCAAGGTTGCCGCGTTCGAAGCCGCGCTGTCGGAGTACTTCGGCGGCCGCATCGTCCGCACATTCGCCAACGGCACGGCCACGATGGAAGTCGCGCTGCGCATTGCGGGCATTGGCCCCGGCGATGAGGTAATCACCACGCCGATCTCGTGGGTCGCCACGTCCAATGTGGTGCTGACGGTCGGCGCCAAGCCGGTCTTCGTCGACATCGACCCGGTGACGCGCAACATCGATCTGGACAAAGTCGAGGCCGCCATCACGCCGCGCACCAAGGCCATTATTCCGGTCTATCTGTCGGGCCTGCCCGTCGACATGGATCGCCTCTACGACATCGCCCGCCGCCACAAGCTGCGCGTGGTGGAAGATGCCGCGCAAGCCATTGGTTCGCGTTGGGGCGACAAGCGCATCGGCCAGATTGGCGACCTGGTCAGCTTCAGCTTCCAGGCCAACAAGAACATCACGACCATCGAAGGCGGCGCGCTGGTGCTGAACACGCCCGAAGAAGCCGTGCTGGCCGAGAAATATCGCTTACAAGGCGTCGTGCGTACCGGCTTTGACGGCATGGAAGTCGACCTGGTGGGCGGCAAGTTCAACCTCACGGACGTGAATGCCGTGATCGGCCTGGGCCAGTTCGCCCAGCTTGAAGCCGTGACCGCACGCCGCGCTGCCCTGGCCCGCCGTTACTTTGCCGGCATGCGCGCAGCCGATATCGAGTCGTTCGGCGTTGAGCTGCCCGTAGAGGACTTCACGCACACCAACTGGCACATGTTCCAAATCGTGCTGCCGCTGGATCGCCTGAAGGTCGATCGCGCCGGCTTCATGGCTGGCCTGAAGGCGCTGGGCATCGGCGCGGGCGTGCACTATCCGCCCATCCACCTGTTCAAGCTCTACCGCGAACTCGGCTGGAAGCCGGGCATGTTCCCGGTGGCCGAGCGCATTGGCCGCGCCATCGTTACGCTGCCGATGTTTGCCGGCATGGAAGATTCCGATGTGGATCGCGTGGTCAGCGCGGTCCGCCAACTTTGCGCCCAGTACCAATAATCCAATAATGAAGACACCCGCTCTCTCGGTCGTCATTCCTGTTTACAACGAAGAAGACGGGCTCGCCGCGCTGTTTGCGCGTCTGTATCCCGCGCTTGATGCGCTCGGCATTTCGTATGAAGTCGTGTTCGTCAACGACGGTAGCCGCGACCGCTCCGCAGCCATGCTGGCCGAGCAGTTCCGCGCGCGCCCGGACAGCACGCGCGTCGTGCTGTTCAACGGCAACTATGGCCAGCACATGGCCATCCTGGCCGGCTTCGAACATGCGCGCGGCGAACGCGTCGTCACGCTCGATGCCGACCTGCAGAATCCGCCGGAAGAAATCGGCCGCTTGGTGGAAAAGCTCGACGAAGGCTACGACTACGTCGGCACCATCCGGCGCGTGCGCCAAGACAGCTGGTTCCGTCGCACCGCATCGCGTGCCATGAATTCGCTCCGCGAGCGCATCACGCACATCAAGATGACGGACCAGGGCTGCATGCTGCGCGCATACAACCGAACCATCGTCGACACCATCAACCGCTGCCGCGAAGTCAACACCTTCATTCCGGCGCTGGCCTACACGTTCAGCAAGAACCCGACCGAAATCGAAGTCGACCACGAAGAACGCTTTGCGGGTGAGTCGAAGTACTCGCTCTACAAGCTCGTGCGCCTGAATTTCGACCTGGTGACGGGCTTTTCCGTCGTGCCGCTGCAATGGTTCTCGGCGATCGGGATGCTCTTGTCGTTTGCCTCTGCCGTGCTGTTCATCCTGCTGGTGGTGCGGCGCTTCATCCTGGGCGCGGAAGTCCAGGGCGTGTTCACGCTGTTCGCCATCACGTTCTTCCTGATGGGCGTGCTGCTGTTTGGCATTGGCCTGCTGGGCGAATACATCGGCCGCATCTATCAACAGGTGCGCGAGCGCCCGCGCTATCTGGTGCAGGGTGTGCTGGAAGAAGCGCCGCACCTGCATGAGGCCGGCGCCGCCGATATGAAGACTGGCTCGCAGCGGGGTGTTGCATGAGTTCGCAGCTCAAGCGGCGTGCCGTCGTTTTCGCGTATCACAACGTCGGCGTACGCTGCCTGCGCGTGCTGGCAGCGCGTGGCATTCAGGTCGAACTCGTTGTCACGCACGAGGACAACGTCGCCGAGAACATCTGGTTCGGTAGCGTGCGCGCCACCGCACAGGAATTAGGCATTCCATACATCACGCCGGACAACGCAAACGGCGAAGACCTGCACGCGCGAATCGCCGCAATTGCGCCGGACTTCATCTTTTCGTTCTATTACCGGCACATGATTCCGATGCGCCTGTTGAGCCTCGCCAAATTCGGTGCGTTCAACATGCACGGTTCACTGTTGCCCAAATACCGCGGCCGCGTACCCATCAACTGGGCGGTGCTGCACGGCGAGACCGAAACCGGCGCCACCCTGCACGAAATGGTCGAAAAGCCGGATGCCGGTTACATCGTCGACCAGACCATCGTGCCGATCCTGCCGGACGACACCTCGCACGAAGTGTTCGAAAAGGCCACCGTGGCGGCCGAGCAAACCTTGTGGCGCGCGCTTCCCGCGATGATTGCCGGGCACATTCCGCAGCACCCGAACGTGCTGGCCAACGGTAGCTATTTCGGCGGCCGCAAACCCGAAGACGGCCGCATCGACTGGTCGAAACCGGCACAGCAGGTCTATAACCTGATTCGTGCCGTGGCGCCGCCCTACCCCGGTGCCTTTACGGACGCCGGCAGCGAACGCTACGTTGTCGCGCGGGCCCGTCTGGCGCACCAAACCTTTACGAATTTGCCGCCGGGCTTGCACGTCGTGGATAATGCGATGTTCGGCGTGTGCGGCGATGGGGGAGCCATCGCCATTCACGAGCTCTGGCGCGTCGAGCCCCAAGCTGCCAGCGGAACATCTGTCGTGACCGCGCAGCAGCTCGCCAGCCAGCTCGCCCTCTCCTGATCTTGAGTTTGCCTTCATGAAAAAAGTACTGATCCTCGGCGTCAACGGCTTCATCGGCCACCACCTGTCCAAGCGCATCCTGGAGACCACCGACTGGGAGGTCTACGGCATGGACATGCAGACCGAGCGTCTGGGCGACTTGGTCAACCACCCGCGCATGCACTTCTTCGAGGGTGACATCACCATCAACAAGGAGTGGGTCGAGTATCACGTGAAGAAGTGCGACGTGATCCTACCGCTGGTGGCCATCGCCACGCCGTCGACCTACGTCAAAGACCCGCTGCGCGTGTTCGAGCTGGACTTTGAAGCCAACTTGCCGATCGTTCGCTCGGCTGCCAAGTACGGCAAGCACCTGGTCTTCCCGTCGACCTCCGAGGTCTACGGCATGTGCGGCGATTCGGAATTCGATCCGGAAGCCTCGCCGCTGATCTACGGCCCCATCAACAAGCCGCGCTGGATCTACGCGTGCTCGAAGCAGTTGATGGACCGCGTGATCTGGGGTTACGGCATGGAAGGCCTGAACTTCACGCTGTTCCGTCCGTTCAACTGGATCGGCCCGGGCCTCGACTCGATCTACACCCCGAAGGAAGGTTCGTCGCGCGTTGTGACGCAGTTCCTCGGCCACATCGTGCGCGGCGAGAACATCAAGCTCGTCGACGGCGGCAGCCAGAAGCGCGCCTTCACGTATATTGATGACGGCATCGACGCGCTGGTGCGCATCATTGCCAACAAGGACGGCGTGGCCTCGGGCAAGATCTACAACATCGGCAACCCGTCGAACAACTACTCGGTGCGCGAGCTGGCCAACATGATGTTGGAACAAGCCGCCAAGATCGACGAGTACAAGGACACCGCCAAGCAGGTCCAACTGGTGGAAACGACCTCCGGCGCCTACTACGGCACCGGCTACCAGGACGTGCAGAACCGCGTGCCGAAGATCGCCAACACCATGGAAGACCTTGGCTGGAAGCCGACCACCGTGATGAAGGACGCGCTGGCGAACATTTTCGAAGCGTATCGCACGCACGTGGCTGAAGCCCGCAGCCTGGTCGAAGACGGCAACGGCAACGGCAACAAGTAAAAGCAACACCCCCGCGCAGGTTCATGGCTCTCATCGTCCTCAAGATCGACGTCGACACCCTGCGCGGTACCCGCGAAGGCGTGCCCAACCTCGCGCGCATGCTGCGCGAGCACGAGGCGGGCGCGACCTTCCTCTTCAGCCTCGGCCCGGATCACACCGGCTGGGCGCTGCGTCGGGCCTTTCGCCCCGGCTTTCTCAAAAAGGTTTCTCGCACGTCGGTTGTTGAGCATTACGGTCTTCGCACGCTGATGTACGGCGTGCTGCTGCCCGGCCCCGACATCGGACGCAAAGCCGCAGCTGAAATGCGCGCCATCGCCGAGGCAGGTTTCGAGACCGGCATCCACACGTGGGACCACGTGCTCTGGCAAGACAATGTCCGCCAGCGCGACGCAGGCTGGACCGCCCGCCAGATGACCGCCGCACACGCCCGTTTCATCCAGGTATTCGGCCAGCCACCCGTGACGCACGGCGCCGCCGGCTGGCAGATGAACGACCACGCGTTCCGCCAGATCGACAACTGGGGCATGGCCTATGCCTCCGACGGCCGGGGCACGCATCCGTACATCCCGAGCGTTGATGGCAAAGCGCTGAACCACGTGCAATTGCCGACGACGCTGCCCACACTGGACGAGCTGATCGGCGTGGAAGACATCACGCTCGACAACGTCGCCCGGCATATCCTGAAGATGACCGAGTCCGACCGCGACCAGGTGTTTACCTTGCATGCAGAACTTGAAGGGCAGAAACTTGCCCCGATCTTCCGCGAGTTGCTGCGAGGCTGGCGCGCGCAAGGCCATCGGCTAGGGTCGATGGGCGATTACTACGCGACGCTCGATCGCAGTACCCTGCCCGTGCAGCCCGTCACATGGGGCGAAGTTGCCGGCCGCAGCGGCAGCCTGATCGTTCAGCCGGCCTGATCTTTCCGATCTCCGGTTTGGCGTTGGGCGCTGTATCTCAGATTTGCCCGTCTACGAGCTTCCCGTCTCTCTCCTCGCGGTTTTCCGGAACACACCATGCCCGTCACGATCGACCAGCCTCTTCCCGATTTCTCCGCACCGGCAACCAACGGCATCACGTTCTCGCCGGCATCGCAGCGCGGCAAGATCGTCGTGCTGTATTTCTATCCGAAGGACAGCACGCCTGGCTGCACCACCGAGGCGATGAACTTCCGCGACCAGTACGACGCCTTTGAAGCCGCCGGCGCCGTGGTGTTCGGCATCTCGCGCGACAGCCTGAAATCGCACGAAAACTTCAAGGCGAAACTGGAGATGCCCTTCGAGCTGATTTCCGACGCCGACGAAGCCGTCTGCGACATCTTTGACACCATCAAGATGAAGAAGATGTATGGCAAGGACGTGCGCGGCATTGAGCGCAGCACATTCCTGATCGACAGCAAGGGCGTGCTGCGAAAGGAATGGCGCGGCGTAAAAGTGCCGAACCATGTCGATGATGTGCTCGCGGCGGTGCGCGCCCTGTAACTGCACGTGGATCCAGCTGTCGGGAAAGTGCGGTGCACGGCCTCCTGGCGGTTGATTCTGCGTCGATTTCGCATCGTCTGTCGTGGCCAGTTTGCGACGCACCACAGGTCACATGTGAGCGATTGCAAATCACAAAAGCTTCCGATACAGTCGGAACCGATGAGTACGAAATCCGGATGCCATTCCGATAGCCCACGACGGTACCGGCGGCCAAGTTGGCCTGATACCGCTTCTGCGTTTTTCCCGGCAAGCAGGCCGGGCAGGACGTCCGAAACGTGCAGCTTGTCGTGGCGTTCACCTAGGCCGCCTCACCTCTCGCAGGTCATGGCGGCTTTTTTGTGGCCGTCGTCCATGCCTCAACCGCTGCGACGCGCCCATCCGTTTTCCAGCGTTTCCCGCCAGCGCCGCCTCGCCATGTGCGCGGACGGTGTTTCGTCGTTGTTCCACCCAGAGAGGTAATCGAAGCATGCCGCTGCCGACCATGCCCACCCAGCCAGCCCAATTGCTTGACCCGGCTGAATTCAAGCCTTTCGGCAAAGCCGGAAAGCCGAAGGCGGGTCAGGAACCTCGAAAACCGGTGCCCGCGCTCGAGCGCGAGGCATTGTCAGAAACAGGCCGTGCGCAACCTAAACGCAATGCAGCCAGCACGGCCCGCGCCCGCTCGGGCGAAGCGTCGCCTATGGCGAAAGACACCTCACGCGAATACGCAGGCATCCTCGCCAAGGCCGTGGACACGGTGGGCGCGACCGGCAAACCAACCGAAACCGCCGCCCGCCGCCGCACCCGCCGCGACGAAGGCCCCGCCAAGCTGTTCGTGCTCGACACCAACGTCCTGATGCACGATCCGACATCGCTCTTCCGTTTTGAAGAACACGACGTCTATCTGCCAATGATGACGTTGGAAGAGCTGGACAACCACAAGAAGGGCATGAGCGAAGTTGCGCGCAATGCCCGCACGGTCAGCCGCACGCTCGACCAGCTTGTGGCGGGCACCGACGGCGTCATGGACGACGGCCTGCCGCTCGCCAAGCTCGGCAACCGCGATGCGCAGGGGCGCCTGTTCTTCCAAACGCGTCTGAACGACATCAAGCTGCCTGATGGGCTGCCGCAGGGCAAGGCGGACAACCAGATCCTTGGTGTGGTAGCCGCATTGCAGCAGCAGCGTCCGGACCGATCTGTCGTGCTGGTGTCCAAGGACATCAACATGCGGATCAAGGCACGCGCCCTCGGCCTGCCGGCGGAGGACTACTTCAATGATCGCGTGCTAGAAGACACCGACCTGCTCTACAGCGGCATCATGGCGCTGCCGGCAGACTTCTGGCAGAAGCACGGCAAGAACATCGAGAGCTGGCAGGACCCCAAGACGGGCACGACGTTCTACCGCCTGTCCGGCCCGCTGGTGCCGTCGTTCCTCGTCAACCAGTTTGTCTTCTTGGAGCCGAATGACGGCAGTCTGCCGCTGTACGCGCAGGTCAAGGAGCTGAATGGCAAGACCGCCGTACTGCAGACGCTCAAGGACTACACGCACCAGAAGAACAACGTCTGGGGTGTGACCGCGCGCAACCGCGAGCAGAACTTCGCCTTGAACCTGCTGATGCACCCGGAAGTCGACTTCGTTTCGCTGCTTGGCCAGGCCGGCACGGGCAAGACGCTGCTGGCACTGGCGGCAGGCCTTGAGCAAGTGCTGGATCAGAAGCTCTACAACGAGATCATCATCACGCGCGCCACGGTGCCCGTGGGTGAAGACATCGGCTTCCTGCCCGGTACGGAAGAAGAAAAGATGCAGCCGTGGATGGGTGCCTTCGACGACAACCTCGAAGTCCTGCAAAAGTCCGACGACAATGCCGGTGAATGGGGCCGCGCGGCCACGCAGGAGCTGATCCGCTCGCGCATCAAGGTCAAGAGCATGAACTTCATGCGCGGCCGCACCTTCGTCAACAAGTTCCTGATCATCGACGAGGCGCAGAACCTCACGCCCAAGCAGATGAAGACGCTTGTCACGCGCGCGGGTCCGGGTACCAAGATCGTCTGCCTGGGGAACATCGCGCAGATCGACACGCCGTATTTGACCGAAGGATCATCAGGCCTGACCTACGTGGTCGATCGCTTCAAGGGATGGAGCCACAGCGGGCACATCACGCTGGCGCGCGGCGAGCGCTCGCGGCTCGCGGATCACGCCTCAGACGTGCTGTAAAAATCACGCGGCGACATATTTGTCTGCCGCAAACCGTTGTGCTATCAGGCCGCGCAATTGCGTGGCCTTTTTTTTGCTGCTTGTGGGGCACCTCTCTTTTTCCCTGATGGAGGCCAATGATGCCCATGCAGCAAAACCTGCAGACCCGATCGCGCTTGACCCTGACGTCGGCCGCGCTGGCGATGATGCTGTCCGCCAGCGCTTCCATTGCGCTCGCCGACAACCTCACGCCGAAAACCGCCGGCCAGATCAGCTACGTCTGCGGCGGGGTTGCACAAGACGAGCAACAGGCGCTGAACAGCGAGGCACGCAACTACAACCTGTCTTTGCTGTTCACCCAAGGCGCACGTGGCGAATATCTGGCCGACGTCGACGTACAACTCACACGGCACGGCAAGGAGGTCGCAAGCTTTCGCGCCGACGGACCGCGCTGCCTGATCAAAGCCCCGCCGGCAAGCTATAACGTCATCGCCACGTACCAGGGCACCACCAAGCGCGCGACGGTGCAGACCGGCAGCACACGCAGCGTCCAACTGCGCTGGTAAAACGGCCCGCAAAACGCGACGCCATCGAGGCAAAATCCGCAGACCCGCGCCCCGCTTGGCGTTGCGCCTCGCCAACACGCAGTTTGGCTTTCTGACGAGGCGCGCATAGCATGCTCCCTATCTGGACTCCCCTGATGGCGCATGCTCGCGCAGCACAGCTTTCTCCACGGAAACACGCGACTAGCAGGCGCCGGCCTGTTGGCGCTGGCGTGCTTGCTGTCTGCCTGCTCGTCGACACCGACCCGCTCCACCGCCTCGCGCGACGCGGGTCTGCGCACGCGCGGCGCCCCGATCCACGATCCGAGCGCTGGCCTGGAGGAAATCTCCATCGAAGCGATGGCGCTGGTCGGCACGCCATACCGCTACGGCGGCAATACTCCCGACAGTGGCTTCGATTGCAGCGGACTTGTGCGCTACGTCGTGCGGCGCGCTGCTTCTGTAAACCTGCCACGCACGGCGGCCGAAATGGGCCGCCGCGGCACGTCATTGGACCGACGCGACGTCGCGTCGGGTGACCTCGTCTTCTTCAACACGACCGGCCAGCCGAATTCGCACGTCGGCATCTATGTTGGCCAGAACCGGTTTGTCCACGCACCCGCCACGGGCGGCACGGTACGCTTAGAAGACATGACCAAGTCTTACTGGGCAAGCCGCTACATGGGCGCGCGCCGCGTCGTGGCCGTGAGCAATCTGCCCGACGCACCAGCACCGACCATCGCTCCGATGGCTCCGGCACCCGCCAGCCCAGCCCATCCGATCGACGATGATCCACTGGGAACCCTCGCCCGCTCACGCGACGCTCAAGCTGACAGCCTGATGTCGACGCGCGGGCCTGCCGCTGCGACGACACCTGCGGACGATGACCCCATCGCGCGCTTTGCCACGCAATAGCTGGCGCACGGCCCACAATGCAAAACGCCCACCAATTTGGTGGGCGTTTCGTTTTCTCGGAGTCGACCTGCTGCCGGCTTACAGCAAGTGTCGGCCAATCCACCAGGCAATCGCCGCCATGAACGCGGATGCGGGAATCGTCAAAACCCACGCCCAGACGATGTTGCCGGCCACACCCCAGCGCACTGCGGAAGCCTTCTGCGCAGATCCCACGCCGACGATAGCGCCGGTGATGGTATGCGTCGTCGACACGGGCACCCCCAACGCCGACGCCAAGAACAACGTCATGGCGCCACCGGTTTCAGCGCAGAAACCGCCGACCGGCTTGAGCTTGGTGATCTTCTGACCCATCGTCCGCACGATCCGCCAGCCGCCCAGCAGCGTACCCAGACCGATCGCCACATAGCAGCAGACGATGACCCAGATCGGCGGTTCAGTTGAAGTGGCCGACGCGTAGCCGCCCGCGATCAGCAGCATCCAGATGATGCCGATGGTCTTCTGCGCATCGTTGCCGCCGTGGCCCAGACTGTACAGCGAGGCCGAGAGCAGCTGCAGGCGCCGGAACCATCGGTCCACCTTGGATGGCGGCGTTCGGAAGAACAGCCAGGACACCGCCACCATCAGCAGCGAGCCGAGGATAAAGCCCAGCAACGGCGAAATCAGGATGAACGCCACGGTCTTGAGCAAGCCACTCGCCACCAGTGAGCCCGTACCCGACTTGGCCACAGCTGCGCCCACCAAGCCACCGATCAGCGCGTGCGACGAGCTGGACGGAATGCCGTAGTACCACGTGATAATGTTCCACGCGATGGCGCCGACCAACGCCCCGAAGATGACGTAATGATCGACGATGGACGGATCGATCGTGTCGCGCCCCACCGTGGTTGCCACCTTGAGGTGGAAGATGAAAATGGCGATCACGTTGCAGGCTGCAGCCATCGCTACCGCCTGCTGCGGCTTGAGCACGCCAGTCGACACCACCGTCGCAATGGAGTTGGCTGCGTCGTGGAAGCCATTCATGAAGTCGAACACGATGGCCAGCGCCACCAGCAGAACGACCACCCAGAGACTGATCTGAAGCGTATGCATGAGGCGTCGTCTCGTCAGGCGTTTTCGAGCACGATGCCTTCGATGATGTTGGCAACATCCTCGCAACGGTCGGTGACACTCTCCAGTTGCTCGTAGATCGCCTTGAGCTTGATCAGCAGCTTGATGTCGCTTTCGGTGCGGAACAGCTTGGCCATGGCGGCGCGCATCACGCGATCGGCTTCCGACTCAAGACGGTCGATTTCCTGGGCGATGGTGAGGATCTGGCGGCCGTTGTTCATGTCGTTGAGCAGCGCCACAGCCTTGCGAACCTCCTCGCAGCAAGCCACGCAGATCATCGCGAGCTGACGCGATTCGTCCGTGACATTGGTCACGTCGTACAACGAGATGGTGAGCGACACGTCTTCCATCAGGTCGAGGATGTCGTCCATCGTCGTGATCAGCTTGTGGATCTCGTCGCGATCGAGCGGGGTGATGAAGGTCTTGTGCAGCAACTCGATCGTGTCATGCGTGATGCGATCGGCTTTCTTTTCAAAGTTCTGCACATTGCGTGCATGCATTTCAGCATTGGGCAAGTCATTGACCAGTTCCTTGAGTGCATGGGCTGCCTTGACGGCGCACTCGGCGTGCTGGTTGAAGTACTCAAAAAACTTGCCTTCGGTGGGCATGAAGCGACCGAACATGATGATCCTTGGGAACGGAAAAAAGCAGGAGTCGTAAAAACAACGCCGGACGGGATCACCGCCGGCGCTGTCATTAAAACGCAATATTTTACCGGAACCAGCCTCGCGACATGCGTGGCACGTTGTGGCGGGCCGACACGAACTACACGTTACGTGTCGTTGTCAAAGAATGCATTGCCCCCGGTGAAGTTGTCGAACTTCGTGTATTCACCCAGGAACGTGAGACGAACCGTACCAATCGGGCCGTTACGCTGCTTACCGATGATGATTTCTGCCGTGCCCTTGTCCGGAGAATCGGGGTTGTAGACCTGATCACGATAGATGAACAGGATCACATCGGCATCCTGTTCGATAGCGCCGGATTCTCGCAAGTCCGACATCACAGGACGCTTGTTCGGACGCTGTTCCAGGCTTCGGTTCAACTGCGACAGCGCGATCACTGGGCAGTTGAGTTCCTTCGCCAAGCCCTTCAGCGAACGCGAGATTTCCGAAATTTCGGTCGCGCGGTTCTCACCGCTGCCCGAGCCCGACATCAGCTGCAGGTAATCGATCACGATCAGGCCGAGCTGCCCGCACTGCCGTGCAAGCCGGCGCGAGCGCGCACGCAATTCCATCGGGTTCAACGCGGGCGTCTCGTCAATGAAGAGCTGCGCGTCGTTCATCTTCTGGATGGCATGCGTCAGGCGCGGCCAATCCTCGTCAAGCAAGCGGCCGGTACGCAGCCGGTGCTGATCCAATCGCCCGACCGAACCCAGCATACGCATGGCGAGCTGCGTGCCGGCCATTTCCATCGAGAACACAGCTACCGGCAGCCCCTGCTCCACCGCAACGTGTTCGCCGATGTTTAGCGAGAACGCCGTCTTACCCATCGAGGGGCGACCAGCCACGATGATCAAATCACCGCCCTGCATACCGCTGGTCATGCGGTCGAGGTCAACGAAGCCCGTCGGCACGCCGGTAATGTCGCTCTGGTTATCGCGGTGGTACAGCTCGTCGATACGCTCGACCACCTGCGTCAGCAGCGGCTGGATTTCCAGGAAGCCTTTCTGCCCGCGCGAACCTTCTTCGGCAATCGCGAACACCTTGGATTCGGCCTCGTCCAGCAGCTGGCGCACATCGCGCCCCTGCGGGTTGAAGGCGCCGGCGGAAATCTCGTCGGCGATCGTCACGAGTTGGCGCAGCACGCCGCGGTCGCGCACGATTTCCGCATAGCGACGGATGTTGGCTGCGCTCGGCGTGTTCTGCGCAAGCGCGTTCAGGTAGGCCAGACCGCCCACCTCTTCCGCCTTGCCTGCGGCCTGCAACTGCTCGTACACCGTGATCACGTCAGCTGGCTTGGCCTGCGAAATCAGCTTGCCGATGTTGTGGAAGATCAGCCGGTGGTCGTAGCGGTAGAAATCGTGCTCGTTGATGAAATCGGCAATGCGATCCCAGGCGGCGTTATCCAACAGCAACCCGCCGAGCACCGACTGTTCGGCCTCGATGGAATGCGGGGGCACCTTGAGGGAATCGAGCTGGGGATCGGAGGGCGCGTTCATGGCGGGATTATAGCGGCGCTGCTCGGTCTTCAATCTGGAACCCCTGACACAAAGGACAACAAAAAAAGGCAGAGACTTTCGTCCCTGCCTTCTTGACTCGCGTCGATCGGTGACCCGGGCGCCGCGAGGTGCTGCGTGCGTGCTTAGGCTGCGTCGCCCCGCACCGACACGTTCACGTCAACTGCCACGTCGGTGTGCAGCGACACGACGACCGGGTGGTCACCCACGGTCTTCAGCGGGCCGTTCGGCAGACGCACTTGCGCCTTCTCAACCTTGAAGCCTTGCGCAACCAGTGCATCAGCGATGTCGTGGTTGGTGACGGAGCCGAACAGACGGCCATCCACACCAGCCTTTTGCGACAGTTGCAGCGTCAGGCCGTTCAGCTTCTCGCCTTCGGCTTGCGCAGCAGCCAGCTTTTCAGCTGCCAGCTTTTCCAGCTCAGCGCGGCGGGCTTCGAATTCCTTGATGGCGGAATCCGTAGCGCGGCGGGCTTGCTTGTTCGGGATCAGGAAGTTACGAGCGTAACCATCCTTCACACGCACCACGTCGCCCAGGTTACCCAGGTTGACGACCTTCTCGAGCAGAATAATTTGCATTGTGAGTTCTCCTTATCCCGCTGATTAGTGCTTGTGCTGATCGGTGTACGGCATCAGCGCGAGGAAACGTGCGCGCTTGATGGCCGTGTCCAGCTGGCGCTGATAGATCGCGCGCGTGCCGGTCAGGCGGGCCGGGGTGATCTTGCCGTTCTCGCCGATGAAGTCCTTGAGCGTGTCCAGATCCTTGTAGTCGATCTGCTCAACGCCGGCCACGGTGAAGCGGCAGAACTTCTTGCGCTTGAACAACGGGTTTTGCTGCTGGAAGCGCTTCTTGTTCTTCGCGTCGCGCTGCTTCTTGTTCATGAATGCCATGATTCAATCCTTTACGAATACGTTACATCCGGAGATGTGAAAGACCAGTGCCTTACTGCTGCGGTGCTTGCGAGCCAGGAATCCTACGCAATCCAGGACGGTGCCCGGAGCGATGCGATCCAGAACGGAAGCCATCTTGCCGGCTGCCAGTGCTTCCATCGAAAACTCGATCTGCCGCACTGTCTGCGCTTCGACCGCCTGCCCGCTGTATGCCAGTAGACAGTTGACGATCGGCACGCCTGCCGGGGTGTATCGCATCACCTCGCGCTCGACCAGAGTGGCGACGAGCTGCAGGCGATTGATGGCGTTGTCCCCGTGGGTTTCGTTCATGCTGGTGATGCGCGATCAGGCTTGCGCAGCACCGCGCGGCATCAGGCGGCCTGTTCGGTCTGAGCAGCGGCCTTCTTGGCCTCTTCGCGTGCGACTTCCTTCATCATCGGCGACGGCGCCGTTTCAGCCTTCTTGGCCTGAACGATGAGGTGACGCAGCACGGCGTCGTTGAACTTGAACGCGTGCTCGAGCTCAGCCAGGGTCTCCTTGCCGCACTCGATGTTCAGGCACACGTAGTGAGCCTTCGCCAGCTTCTGGATCATGTAGGCCAGTTGACGACGGCCCCAGTCCTCGACGCGATGCACTTGGCCGCCTTGCGTGGTGACCGTGCTCTTGTAGCGCTCGATCATCGCGGGCACTTGCTCGCTCTGGTCCGGATGGACGATGAATACGATTTCGTAATGACGCATTGACGCTCCTTGTGGATTAAGCCGCCCGGGCGTCACACTCCGGTGCAGCAAGGTTGGTTAGCCTGCCATTATACGCAGGCCTTGGAGATTTTTTCAATATCGATCAATGACTTGCTGCAGGGAGGCAACTTCTGCCTCGGCGCGCCCAGAGGCCAGAAGCAACGTCAGCAGCACACGCGCCTTATAGGGGTTCAGCGAGCCGCTCGACGCCCAGCGATCTCCGCCCGGCTGCGCAGGCACCACGCCAGCACCAGTACGCGTGGAACGGAGCACGAAAACGCCCTGCTGACTCGCCCGGTTCAGCGCCGCCTCAAGATTCGCATGGATGGAGCCCGCGCCGGTTGCGGCAACGACCAACCCCTTCACGCCAGCGGCGACTAGGGCATCCACCACGCGCGCATCGGGCTGTGCATAGCTCGCCACAACCTCAACCCACGGCCACTGGCCTGAGGGTGGCATCGGCAGCACGTCGGTTGCGGCTACACGCTGCGCTGCACGCTGAAACTGTACTTGTGCGTCGAGCACGAAACCAAGCGCGCCCGCGTCCGGCGAGACAAAGGCTTCTACCGCGTAAGTGTGACCCTTCTGCACATCCCGAGCGGCATGCACGCGCTGGTTGAGCGCGACCAGCACGCCGCGCCCTCGCGCCAATGGACTGGCGGCCAGCCGCACCGCGTTCAGCAAATTCAGCGGACCATCCGCCGACAGCGACGTCGACGGCCGCATCGCTGCCGTCAGAACAATCGGCGTATCGGTCTGCTGCGTCAGGTGCAGCAACATCGCGGTTTCTTCCAGCGTGTCGGTGCCGTGCGTGATGACCACGCCGTCCACCTGTTCGACGTCGATCCAGTGACGGATCCGCGCCACCAGCTCTTCCCACACGTCGAACGTCAGGTCCTTGCTGTCGATCTGGGCGACCTGCTCGGCGCGCACATTGGCGAGGCGCTCCAAACCGAGCTTGCTGGCCGCAAGCAGTTGTTCGATGGGGACGGCGCCAGCGCGATAGCGTGCGGCGGAGCCAGCGTCGTCAGCTGAACCGGCGATTGTGCCGCCGGTGGCGAGGATGGCGATGGTAGGCAAGGACATCGTTGCAGACATGCGTTGTGGGCAAGGCGCGCATTGTATCCGCCCGCCCCGCCTTTGCCGACGCGGGATTGCCCTGTGCGCCCAGAAAACAAAACGCCGGCGCACCGGCCGGCGTTTGCAACAGAAGCCCTGTCGATTATTTCTCGACGAAAGCGCGCTCGATCACGTAGTCACCGGCTTCGCCCATACGCGGCGAAATCTTGAAACCGCGGGCATCAAGCAGCTTGCAAGTGTCTTCCAGCATGGCCGGGCTGCCGCAGATCATGGCGCGGTCGACAGCCGGGTCCATCGGGGGCAGGCCAATGTCGGCAGACAGCTTGCCGTTGTCGACGAGGTCTGTCAGGCGGCCCATGTTGCGGAACGGCTCGCGCGTGACGGTCGGGTAATAGATCAGCTTCTCGCGCACCTGATCGCCGAAGAACTCGTTATTCGGCAATTCGCGGGTGATGAAGTCGGCATAGGCCAGCTCGCTCACTTGGCGCACGCCGTGCAGCAGCACGACCTTCTCGAAGCGCTCGTAGGTGTCCGGGTCTTGGATGATGCTCATGAACGGCGCCAGGCCGGTGCCAGTGCCGAACAGATAGAGGTTCTTGCCGGGCAGCAGGTCATCCAGCACGAGCGTGCCGACCGGCTTCTTGCTCACCAGCAGCTTGTCGCCCACCTTCAGGTGCTGCAGGCGCGACGTCAGCGGGCCGTTCTGCACCTTGATGCTGAAAAACTCGAGGTGCTCTTCGTAGTTCGGGCTGGCAATGCTGTAGGCGCGCATCAGCGGCTTGCCTTCGACCTCCAGCCCAATCATGACGAAGTGGCCGTTGTGGAAGCGCAGCGCCTGATCGCGCGTGGTCTTGAAGCTGAACAGCGAGTCGTTCCAGTGATGGACGCTCAGAACGGTCTCTTGATTGAAGGCGGACATGGTGACGTTCGGGCCAGCCCAACGAGGCTCAATCGGGCTATGTGGCGGTGCAAAAAATCGGTCAAGGCCTTGATTTTATGCGATTCCCCGCGGCTGCGCCTGCATGGATTGCGCATAAGCTTCTAACCACTCGCATAGGTTTTGACGGCGGTCATAAGGACCGGGTGCTCGCGCAACACATCACAACAAAATCACTTGCGCTTCCCGCGTCACTGTATAAAATCACAGCACCTGTTCAAATATACAGTACGCCAATGGCCGCCCTCACCCCTCGCCAACAGCAGATTTACGACCTGATCCGCCAGACGATCCAGCGCACGGGTTTTCCGCCCACACGCGCTGAGATTGCCGCTGAGTTCGGCTTCTCATCGCCCAATGCTGCCGAGGAGCACCTGCGCGCGCTGGCACGCAAGGGCGTGATCGAATTGACGCCGGGCGCCTCGCGCGGCATTCGGGTGCGGGCGGCCGGCGACACGGCGCAGCATCAGTTCTCGCTGCCGTCGATGGGGCTGATGCAATTGACGCTGCCGCTGGTGGGCCGCGTGGCTGCCGGTAGTCCGATCCTGGCTGCAGAGCACATTGATCGCCAGTATCAGGTCGATCCGTCGCTGTTTTCTGCGCAGCCCGATTTTCTGCTGAAGGTGCGTGGCATGAGCATGCGCGACGCCGGCATTCTGGACGGGGATCTGCTGGCCGTGCAGCGCGCCACCGAAGCCACCAACGGCAAGATCGTTGTGGCTCGACTGGGCGACGACGTCACGGTCAAGCGCTTCCAGCGCAAGGGCCGCCATGTCGAGCTGATTGCCGAGAACCCCGATTTCGAACCGATCCACGTTGATCTGGATCGTGATGAGTTTCACCTGGAGGGCTTGGCCGTCGGTCTGATCCGGCCTGCTGCTCCGTAAGTCTCCGGCGCGTCTCAGCGCCAAAGCTTCGCTGTTTGATCCAACCTGGAGGTGAGCCATCGGCCCGCCAGGGCGGAGTCTTGCCACTCGCTTTTCCACCCGAACTCACGAGGTCTGCCATGCGACTCGGATCGATGTCTTCCCGCCGCCGCCCGGTACAACCGGTGCCTTTCCGCCAAACCCAGGGCGTGCGCATCTATCAGGGGGAGCAGCGCCGTACGATGGTCGGCAGCATGGCCGCCATCTGCCGAATGCTGGATGCTATTCCGGTCGCTTCACGTACCGCTGGCGCCGAAAACTGCTGAGGAAAAGAAGGACAACGAGGGGCGATGAAACGTGCTGTAGCAGCCGATCAGGGCATACCCCAATGCTGCCGCCGCAACTGATTTCATACACTTGCCCTGCCCTGAGGACAGGGCTTTCTTCAACTGATTTTCGGCCCGCCGCTTGAGCGGGCTGTTTTTTTGTTCGCAAGTTGCTGCAGCGGCACATCCCACGATGTTCCGTCAGCAAAACGGACGTTTACCCGGATGTTGTTTGGCGTACGTGACAGTAGTATTGCCAATGCCCTCAGGGGCAATGAGATCGCTGAATTCGAAGCCCGCACATTGCGGGCTTTTTTTTCGCCGCAATCGGCTGGCGAGCCGCTAAACGCTCCCGGCTTTCTCGACGACGAGAATTCTTGCCTCGCCACGCGGGTGTGCCACATGCTCGCAGCCGACACCGGCGAAGAAGATGTCACCGGGCTCCAGCGTCGCGACCCTCTCTTCGCCGGCTTCGCGGTAATGCATGTCGACCGTGCCGTCGAGCACCACAAACACCTCCTCGCCATCGTTCACATGCCAGCGATAAGGCTGGTCGGTCCAATGCAAGCGCGTGGTAATGCCACTCATGTTGGCAATGTCGAGCGCGCCCCAGGCACGCTCAGCAGTAAACGACTTGGCCCGGATGATGTTCATGGCGGTTCCCGGCGGTTACTGCATCGACGGCAGATTGCCAACACGCACCAGCATCTCGGTGAACATCTGCATATCGAGGTCGAGGTCCGGCACTTCCTTGTACTCGTTGGCGTTGTGCGCGGTGTACTTCTTGCCGGGCATGGCGGGGCCGAAGTTGATGGCATTCGGCATCAGCTTGGCGGTCGTACTGCCGGCCGTGGGGACGGGCTTGGCGTCAAGGCCAGTCGTGTCGCCGTAGATATTGAGCAGCGTCGACAGCCATGCGCCCTTCGGATCGCGTGCCATCCAGTTGCCCTGGTCATGGTTGATTTCGAGGGCGACATGGTTGGCGTTGGCCCACGCGTTGATCTTGCCGACGATCTCACCTCGCAGCGCGTCGGGCGTTTTTCCGCGCGGCATGCGCACGTTGGCGGTCACCTCCACGCGGCCATTCTTGTCACCAATCACCGTAGGCGAGATGGTGAGCGGCCCCATGAAGTCGTCCTTGTAGGCGAGGCCCATGGTGTTGCCGAGGTAGTCGGTGCCGTAAAGGTCGGTCAGATAGCGCACGGCGCGGGCGTAAGCGTTGTCTGCCAAGCCGAGATCGGCTGCGCGCAGGAACAGCGCCAGACGCGGCAGCGGGTTAACGCCTTCCTCCGGGCGTGAGCCGTGCGCCGACGTGCCGGTCACCTTCACGACGATGCTGTCCGCAGTGCGCGTGATGTCGATTGCAAACTTGCCCTGTGCGGCCAAGCTGTTCACAAACGCGTCGCGTTTGGCTTCGAGCGCGGCGGTCGCCACGCCCAGGTCCCCGCCTTTGAGCGTGGCGGTGGCCGTCTGCGGGACGGAGCTGGCCGACGCCGCGCCCCTCATCGAAACAATGGCCGTATGCGTTGAATCGCCGGCCTGCGCAGGGAAAAACACCTTCAGCGCGCCAGTGCCTTTCTCGGCAACCACCGCCGGGTACTTACTGTCGAGCACGATGTTGTACGCGGGCAATTGCGTGTGTTCGCGGTAGTACTTCATGCCATCGCCACCAGTTTCTTCGGTGGTTTCGATCATCAGACGGATCGTGCGCGCGAGCGGCACGCCGCTGTCCTTGACCGTTTTCATGGCGTACATCGCGGCGGCAATCGAGCCCTTGTCGTCAATCGTGCCGCGGCCGTACAGCAGATTGCCAACGCGCGTGACCTTGAACGGATCGAGCTTGGTGCCGTCGCCGAGCACCCATTCTTCGGGCTTTGCGGGTACGACATCGGCATGCGTCAGGATGCCGAATTCGTCCGAGCCGGTGCCGGGCAGCGTGACTTCAAATACGCGGTTGTCGACGTTGCGATATTTCAGGCCGAAGTCGCGCGCCATGCCCTCGACCAGCTTGCCGAACGCCACGATGGCGGGGTTTTCGTACTGCGGAATTTTGTCGTCGCGCACCGTCGGCAGCGCGACCATCTTCTCGATCGAGGCGATCACGGCCTGCTGGTTGTGCAGGCGGTTGTACAGACCGAGCAGACGCCCGATGTTGACGAGGTCATCGCCAGTGAGCGCGACCTTCTTCTGATACGCGGCAACACTGCCTGCAACCTGCGGATCAGCCTTCGCGGCTGCCGCGAGAAAGCTGTTCAGGTCAGCCGACGCCTTGGATTGCTCAGCGACAAGCAACGCATCGAGTTGGGGTTTCTGAAGCGTGGCGGCAAAGGCGCCGGTGCCGCAAGCCAGCGACAGTGCGATCGCCAGCGAAGACAGGCCAATACGGGCAGTGCATTGCATCGAAGTGGTTTCCGGGAAAGGCGAAGGCGCCATCATAGGGGCGAAGTGCAAGCCACGCATTGTGCGGCGCGAAAAACGCTAAGCTACGCACGCTGCGCAGTATGCTTGGAGTTTTCCTAGGAGGCTTGCCGCATGGAACCGTCTCTGGATACCGCCCCCGATCTGCTGAGCGTGCTGGAAGAACTGCGCCGGCGCGAACCTATTTTCCATCGCCCCGAATTGGGCACGCGCCGCGAAGACTTCGAGCGCATGACCACGGAAGATTTCTGGGAAACCGGCGCCTCCGGTCAGCGCTATAGCCGCAGCTATGTGCTCGGCGTTCTCGATGCCCGGCACGGCCATATCGGCGAGGATTTCTGGCAAACGCGCGATTTCCGCTGCCAGGAGATTGCGCCGGACAACTACTTGCTGACGTACACGCTGGTGCAATCGAACCGGACGACGCGCCGGGCGACGTTGTGGCGGCGGACGGCTGATGGCTGGAAGATCGTGTACCACCAGGGAACGGTCGTGGCGGAGGCTCGTTGAACTCCGTTGCGAAACCCTCTAGGCAAGTCGAAAGAATGTTTGTATAATCGCTGTTTCCTTGAACGGCGACATGCTGCTCAAAGAACAATGGTGGCTGTAGCTCAGTTGGTAGAGTCCCAGATTGTGATTCTGGTTGTCGTGGGTTCGAATCCCATCAGTCACCCCAAGATTCAAGAAAAAGCCCGCATTCGCGGGCTTTTTTGCATTCAGCGGTCGGGGCAACCCGCCCCTTCCTGCATCAAACCGCTACCACCTCATCGTTCGATTCTTCGCCGCGCCGCAGGTGCGCCCGCGCCTCGTCGAAGAGCGCGTGGGTGTCGGCCTGCGTCTTGACGCGGCCCAACGCCTTGGAATCCGACAGCACGCGCCGCCAGCCGCGCGCACCAGCCACGCCGCGATACAGCCCCAGCATGTGGCGCACCGCCGCCCCAGCGTAGCCGCCGCGCTCCACCCAGCGGCCGACGTAACCGATCATCGCATCTTCCACCTCGGCACGCGCGGGGGCTTCAGTGCCTGCGCCGTAGTACCGCGCATCGAAGACCGCCATCAGATGCGGATGGTGATATGCCTCGCGGCCGATCATGACGCCGTCAACGTACGCAAGGTGCGTGTCGATCTGTTCCAGCGTCTGCACCCCGCCGTTGAGGAGGATTTCCAGATGCGGAAAATCACGCTTGAGCTGGTAGACGACTTCGTACCGCAGCGGCGGAATTTCGCGGTTTTCCTTGGGGCTCAGGCCTTTCAGGATGGCGTTGCGCGCGTGGACGATGAAGGTCTCGCAACCCGCCTCGGCGATGGTGCCGACGAAATCACGCACGAAATCATAGGTCTCGATGGCGTCGATGCCGATGCGGTGCTTCACCGTGACCGGAATCGACACCGCGTCGCGCATCGCCTTGACGCCCTGGGCGACGAGCTTCGGCTCGGCCATCAGGCACGCGCCGAACGCACCTCGCTGCACGCGCTCCGACGGGCAGCCGCAGTTGAGGTTGATTTCCTTGTAGCCCCATTGCTGGCCGAGACGCGCGGCCTGGGCGAGATCATCGGGTTCGCTGCCGCCGAGCTGCAGTGCCACGGGATGCTCGACCTCGTCGAAATCGAGGTGGCGCGGGACGTCGCCGTGCAGCAGCGCGCCGGTGGTCACCATTTCCGTGTAGAGCCAGGTGTGGCGCGAGATCTGGCGATGGAAGAACCGGCAATGTCGGTCCGTCCAGTCCATCATGGGCGCCACCGACAAGCGGCGAGGGTTGGGCGTGGGGCGTTCAGCAGTCACAGCAAGATCAACGATTCAAAATCCAGGCGCGCAGTTTACCGGTTCTAGTCCGACAGCCCCAGCAGCGGATGCTGCTCATGGCGCCACGGCGAGATAAAGAACGCAGCCACTTCATCGTCACGCACGGCGTCGATGCTGGTGTGCCTCCACTTGGGCGCGTGGTCTTTGTCGACAGCGAGTGCGCGAATGCCTTCGATACCGTCGCCTTCAGCAAACACGTGCGTCATCATGTCCAGTTCGCGGCGCAGTTCATCGGCCAGCGTGGTGCGGCGGCCGCGGCGGATCAGCTCCAGCGTCACCGCCATCATCAACGGCGAGCGCTTGGCCATGTGCTCAGCGGTCTGTGCGGCCCATTCGGAATCCGTGCTGCCAGCCAGGTCGGCGAAGATGCCTTGCACGCTGCTCTGGCTGAAGCAGGCATCGATGGCCTCGCGGTGGGGCACGATGATGGCCTTGGCATCATTCGGCGCCGATGCGGCTTCGGTAAAGCAGGCAGCGATCTGCTCGGCGCTGCCCCAGTTGCCATCGCGCAGGCGTTGGACGATGCCCGCCAGCGCCTCGGTGGTGACGTGGCAATCGGCAAGGCCGACCGACAACGCGTCGGCCGCTTCGATCATCTGCCCTGTCACGCCCAGGTATTCGCCCACATGGCCGGGCACGCGCGCCAGGAACCAGCCGCCGCCAACGTCCGGGAACAGGCCGATGTTGGTTTCAGGCATGGCCATCTTCGTGCGCTCGGTCACCACGCGCAGGGATGCGCCTTGCGAGATGCCCATGCCACCGCCCATCACCACGCCGTCCATCAACGCGATGTAGGGCTTGGCATAGCTGAAGATCAGGTGGTTGAGACGGTATTCCTCGGTGAAAAAGGTGATGAGTTGCGGGTCGCCGGCCGTGGCGGCGCGGTGGAAGAAACGGATGTCACCGCCGGCACACAGGGCCTTGCCGCCCTCGCCACGCAGGATGACAGCGTGGACCTCCGGATCGTGCTGCCAGGCCAGCAGCGCATGCGACATCGCGCGGATCATCTCCAGCGACAGCGCGTTGAGCGCCTGCGGCCGGTTCAGCGTCAGCCAGCCGATGCCGCCGCGTACTTCGGCGATCACGTTGGGTTGGACTTCAGCCTGAGGCGCGATGGAAACGGTGGATTGCATGTCTCGGATGTTGTTGTGGAAATAACGGCTCGCACTGTACACGACAGCGTATTGAAGCGAGGAAGGGCTCTAGCCTGCCCCCTTTCGCAGCGCGGGTGTTGGGCGTATACCTGCCGGTTGGAGACGACACACATCACAACAATCCAATGACCCCTGCCAACGCCACCCCGGGCGCATCCGGTTTCGACCCAGGCCTGATCCTGCTGGCCTTTGCGCCGGTCTTCCTGCTGACCATCGGCGCAGAGGCGTGGTACTGGGGCAAGCGTGATCCATCCGTCTACAGCCTCAAAGACACCGTTTCAAACGCGTGCCTTGCGCTCATGCACCAGGCGTCGGACGCGTTCTTCCTGTGGCTGATGATCAAGACGGTCTACTCGTGGACGTACAGCCACGGCTTGCGCGCGGTG